>CAZFBP010000221.1:0-5671 GCA_964517255.1 uncultured Chryseobacterium sp. | reverse complement strand
ACGAGAAGGCGCTGGCCGCCATCGCCGCCGGGCGTTTCAAGGACGACATCGTGCCGGTGGAAGTCGAACAGGTGTACCTGGATGAGAAGGAGAAACGCCAGGTGAAGAAATACGTGGTGGACACCGATGAAGGTCCGCGTGCGAGCACCCTGGAAGGGCTGGCGAAACTGAAACCGGTGTTCGATGCGAAGGGCAGCGTAACGGCGGGCAACAGCAGCCAGACGAGCGACGGCGCGGCCTTCGTGCTGGTGGTGAGCGAGCGCATGCTGAAGGAATTGAACGTGAAGCCGATCGCCCGCCTCCTCTCCTACCACGTGGCCGGCGTGGAGCCGCGCATCATGGGCATCGGTCCGGTGGCCGCGGTGCCGAAGGCCGTGGAGAAGGCCGGCTTGAAGCTGAAGGACATCGAGCTGGTGGAGCTGAACGAGGCCTTCGCGAGCCAGAGCCTCGCCGTGATCCGCGAGCTGGGGCTGGACCCGAGCATCGTGAACGTGAACGGCGGCGCCATCGCGCTGGGGCATCCGCTGGGTTGCACAGGTACGAAGCTGACGGTGCAGCTCTTCAACGAGATGCGGAGAAGGAAGCAGAAGTATGGGATGGTCACCATGTGTGTCGGAACAGGTCAAGGCGCAGCAAGCGTCTTTGAGTTGCTCAATTGATCAAGAATGATGACCAAAAGAGAACCACATGCGCCCCTGCCTGCCGGCAGGCAGGGCCGCAAACAGAAGTACGGGATGGTGACGATGTGCGTGGGGACGGGGCAGGGGGCGGCGAGTGTTTTTGAACTCTTGAACTGATGAAGCGTGAGAATGATTTGGGCGTTCCGGCTCGAAGACTCGCCGTCGGGCCATTCGTTGCAAGTCCTCGCGCGGATTACCGCGCTGTGGGCTTTCCACTTCTGTCCCTAACGCGAAATGCAAGATCCGTCTCAGAACTTGAATCTTAAGCCATGACCACAGAACCTAAGTATGACTCGTTCGCCCTGAACATCGATGAGATGTTGGGGCCTATACCAAGATCACCGTTTGTGCTTGGTGTTTCCCGATTTGTCGTTTGGTCTGCGGGTCAACCAATAGACGATCGACCTTGCAATTTCGACCTCATCGGCAGCTTCGCTGGCAACGAATTGGACGTTGCTATTCAAGGAGATGTGCTGGATCGTTATGCGAAACGGAGCTTCCGGTTGAGCTTCGTGTCTACGACCAACGACCGAATTGTGTGGAGCAGGGTGAGTCTCGCCGGGCAGCCAACTCCTATTGCACTGACGCCTGAGATGATATCGCTATTCCATGTGGGAGGACATGTTCGGAAGGTCCAACTTCACCTCAACCACGCAGGTCTGCTGATCGAATTGTTCGGTGAGCCAAAAGCACAACCGGCACGTCAGCAGGCTCAGGGCCAATCAGGCGGCCAAGCATTCCACTCGGATGAGTCGTATCGCCCTCACTTCGACTATGCCATGCAAGAGTTAGCGGCTTGGCGGCAACGATATAGTCGTGCTGAGTATCCCGGCAAACTCCTAGTGAACATCTTCTACTCGCTGCACACGGTCAACTTCATGTGGCCCTATTTGGCAGGGGGCTTCAGTCCTGTGGATAGAGCCAAGTACAATCATCGTGATATCGTCGCTGCTTGGCAGTCAATGAGCAGCGTTTACAATCGAACGAAGATTGAGCGTACCCAACCTGCGTTGATGGGCCTATTGGCGCAAGCCTCCGATGTCGGCGGCTTGACAGTCCGTTCAGTATCCGCCCTCGTCGAGAAAGCGAAGAACGTCCCAGACGCGCTTGAAGAACTTGAATACACCTATGTCCACTACGCTATGGTGCGGGAGTATCTCTTCCGTTGGTCTGCATGTGGCTATATCGGTAGAGACAAACAACAAGCTCTAGCGGCTGTGACCGGTGCCATCGCCAACACGGATGCTATGGTCGATCTAGCAGGCGCTCAAGCAGTGCTCGGGCAAATTGGTGCGGGCTTGTTCATGGGCAAGCACTATCGTCCGCTTCCAGCGATGTAGAAGAGCTTTGGCCATGAAATCAGCGACCTCCGTACAGTTCAAGCCCGGCAGCCTGTCCGTATGTTGTTCAATGCGCGTTGACGAAGAAGCCGTCACCCGCTGAAACCATGAGCGCCCTGCTACCCTCCGCTAGCTTCCAACCGGTGACAAGTCGTCACCAGTTGAACTCGGCCGTTACTGGGGTTTCAGTCGGTGACGGTTTGTCACCAACTGAAATGGAGCGCGGGCAACCGGTTACGGATCGTAACCGGTTGGATCGGTCGCTTGGGCAACAGGGCGAAGCCCGGGTAACAGATCGTTACCAGTTCCAGTCGGTTACAAATTGTAACCAACTGAAAGATGAAGGCCGTCCAGGTGGCGAACATCAGCGAACACCTGCTGCGACCCCGTTGGGGTCGAATGCCTCCTTGCTGCACGAAATGCTAATGGCTGTGACCCCTCCGGGGTCAAACGCAGGATCCTATTCAGCCGTTCGGAGCATGACCCCGGAGGGGTCACAGCTATTAGAAACAAGCCTAAATGTCACCACGACCCCGGAGGGGTCGCAGACGAAGTTCAGCCCCTTAGGCAAGGTGAATTCCACGATCGTGTTATTGACCGCCTTGCTGTTCGGCGCATGTGAACAACGATCCCCAACGAAAACCTCTCCACCCCGCGAGATCCACACCACCGCCTACAACCTCATCATCCCCGCCGAGCAGGACCTGTCCCGCCCCGGCGGGAAAGCCCTGCTGATCCTCTTCCCCTGCTTCAGTTGCGATGCGGCGGACACGCGGACGGAGTCGCGCATCGCGGACACGGCCGCGGCGAACGGCATCGCGGTGCTGATGATGAACTTCAACCGGCACATCATGATGAGCGATGCGGAGCAGGAGGCGGTCATCGGTACGATCGCGGGCGCGGTGAAAGAGCACGACGTGGATGCGTCTAACACGTTCATCGGCGGGTTCTCCTCCGGCGGCAACGTGACGATGCTGCTGGCGAAGGCGCTGCTCCGATCGGACCATCCACCGGTGAAATTGAAAGGCGTATTCGCCGTGGACAGTCCGCTGGACCTGGTGCTCCTGTACGAATGCTCGCAGCGCGACCTGGCGAAGACCACCTTCCCCGAGTACAAGGACGAAGCGCGCATGGTGGTGGCGCTGCTTGACAGCACACTTGGTACACCCACGGACAACCTAGACAACTACGAACACTCCGCTCCCCTGCTCAACACGGCTGCGAGCGTGGCGCCGTTGAAGGACCTGCCCATCCGCTTTTACACGGAGCCGGACACGGCGTGGTGGCGTGCGAACCGCGACGACAGTTATGAAGAGTTAAATGCCTTCGGCTTGAAGCGGATCCACGACACCTTGGTGACCACGGGAAATACACGTGCAGAGTACATCACGACCGAAGGGCGCGGTATCCAGCACGGCAACCGCCACCCGCACGCGTGGTCCATCGTGGACGAAAGGGAACTGGTGAAGTGGATCCATCGTTTAACCAACTAAAGATATGCGCACCATTATTTGCCAGGCTCTCGGATCGCTGCTCCTCCTCTCCTGCAACGGCCAGCCCACGAGCAAGGCACCCGTGCTGATCATGAACGATACGGTGAAGATCCCGACCGAGTGGTTCTTGAAACTCGACCACCCGGAACAGCTCTGCCACTGGGTACGCCACATGCGCGAGGACAGGAGCGGAACGCTGTGGTTGGGCACCAACCACTACGGACTGATCCGTTACGCGAACGATACGCTGGAGTACCTCGCGGATAGCGCCGGCATCACCAGTGGCCGCATCAACGGGATCGTGGATGGCGCGGACGGCATCCTGTGGGTCGCCACGGATGGCGAAGGGCTGTTCAAATATGATCCCACGACACGCTACAACGCGCGCCATGGTTTCAGTCACTTGACCACGAAGGATGGCCTGCTGCACAACGAGGTCGGGAACATGGCCATGGGCCGCGATGGCGTGCTGTGGGTCGGGACGACGAACGGGCTGTGTACGTACGACGGCCGCACATTCACAGCGATCGACCTGCCGCCGAACACGGCGGTGGACTCTGTGAGCGGACTATCGCCCACACGCATCACGTGCGTCATGGAGGACCGTCAAGGAAAGATCTGGTTCGGGCGGGAACGGGATGGGCTGCTGATGATCGATCCGAAGGAGACCGGACCGCGCAGGATACTCAAGCACTACACCGTGGAAGATGGCCTGCCCGACAGCAGCGTCTCCGGCCTGATGGAGGACAGCAAGGGCAGACTCTGGATCGGGAGCATGTTCGGCGGTGTGAGCCTCTTCGATCCTTCAGCAGTTGATGAAAAGGGCAGCAAGGCGTTCACCAACTTCACGAAGGACGGCGTGATCCAAGGGGTGGAAGCAGGTGCGTTCTATGAAGACCGGCCGGGCCACATCTGGTTTGCCGCGGAGCACCAGGGCGTTTTCCGCTACGATGGGACGAGCTTCACGAACTACGGCCCCAAGGACGGATTGAGCTCAGGCGGGATCTTGGCCATCAAGGAAGACCGGGAAGGTCGTTTCTGGTTCGGCGGTTTCGGTGGGCTCTTCCGTTTCGACCGGAAGACCTCGCGGTTCACGCCAGTGGGGAAACAAGGGCCGTGGAACTAGGACGAGTGATCATGACTATCGCACGAACGCCCCATTCATCGAGATCGGCGAACACCGTCCGAGCCCGTTGTGGAAATTCACTCCAGCGCGA
Source organism: uncultured Chryseobacterium sp. (assembly GCA_964517255.1). Classification (GTDB taxonomy): domain Bacteria; phylum Bacteroidota; class Bacteroidia; order Flavobacteriales_F; family PHOS-HE28; genus PHOS-HE28. Next base: position 941 of record CAZFBP010000221.1, on the reverse strand, counting down.
AGGAGCGCACATGTGCATACCGTTCGCCCTCGCGCATGGCTCTTCGCAGCAAGACCACTTCGGTCACCTGTTCTTCAGCATGAAGCACATGCGGCGCGAGACTTTCCCAAGCACACTGGAACTGCGCGGGCTTCAGTCCGGCGGCGATGGTGAGGTGCGGATGGTCGGTCTCGCGGATGGACTCCCGCAAGCTGCTGTTGAGCTTCAGCGCCGAGACGATCGGTGCGCGCACTTTTGCGATGGCCTCCTTTTCCACGGGTTCGATGTAGATGGTGCGCTTGTCGGGGAAATGCGTGATGCCACTGTAGCGCAGCACGAAGCCGTTGTGACCGATCACACCGCGTGCGATCCCTTCACAGATGTCGCCTTCGCATTCCAACGGCAGATCGGCGAAGAAGAGCGTGATGTGCGGAACGGTGTTGCGGCCGCTGAAGGAACCGACGCGCTCTTGCACCAACGCCTTCAGCCGGTCCACTTCGCCGGAAAGCGCCGGGGATGGAAGGATGGTGAGAAGGAAGCGGTGAAGCATAGTACAAAGCTGCATTCTCCGGTGGATACTGGTGGACAAGGTGGCCTACCCGTGTCCACCCTGTCCACAATGAGGAGTGCTATTGCTTGCGTGAGCGATCGTAGCGGCACCCCGCAGGCCGGTAATCCGGCCGAGGAGTACAGCGGAGAGCGCGACCCGAGGCCTTTGCGAGGGGCACGCCCAAACAACAACAGCAACAAACTCGTTCAACCTTCGGAAGTCGCGCGATCATCTGATCGTCTGATCTTCTGACCATCTGATCAACACCATGAGCACAGAAACGAAAAAGGCCCTCCAAGGCGGCGAATTCCTGATCCGCGTGAGCGCAACGCAGGACATCTTCATTCCCGAGGAGTTCAACGATGAGCAGCGCTTGATCGCACTGACGGCCGTGGTCTTCCTGGCGGCAGAG
>CAZFBP010000220.1:0-5686 GCA_964517255.1 uncultured Chryseobacterium sp. | reverse complement strand
CGCGGTCGGTGCGGCCGAGCGCTTCTTGAAGGAGGGCGACAACGGCTTCCGGTTCATCGCGGGCGAGAAGACCTCGTTGAAGTCAGCGCTTCGCATGCTCATGCTGAGCTCCGATGCTGAACTGCGCGCCATGGGGATGCGCAGCATGGCCTCGGGGCGCGCGTGGAGCCCGCATGCCTGGGCGCGCACGGCCATTGAATTGATGCGGGAGAGCCAACCCTCAACCGCTCATTCCACCGAAGTGGCTCAACCCGCAACCAGCCGATGAGCAAGCCCCAAGTGCTCGCCTTCATCGATTGGTACAAGCCCTTCTTCAAGGCGGGCGGCCCGGTGCGCAGCATGGTGAACCTGGTCGATCACCTGCACGATCGCGTGGACTTCCACATCGTCACTGGCGACAGGGACTATACCGCGAGCGCCTCGCCCGAGGATCTGCCGAAGGATCGATGGATCGAGCAAGACAAAGGCGAGCGCGTTCGGTACGCATCATCCGCACAGCGAACGCTGAAGCAATGGCGCGCGCTGCTGAAGGAGCGCGCGTGGGACGTGGTGTACATCAATGGCCTCTACTCGAAGTGGAGCACCATCGCGCCCTTGTGGCTGCTGCGCGGATCGAAGCAGCGCCGCATCGTGGCGGTGCGCGGCATGCTGGCACGCGGCCCCATGAAGCAGAGCGCGGCGAAGAAGCGCGCCTTCCTTCTGGCCATGAAGACCACCGGCTGCTTCAAGGGCGTGGAGTTCCAGGCCACCAATGCTGAAGAAGCGGAGGACATCAAGCGCTGGATCGGCAAGGACGCGAAAGTGCACTTGGTGCCCAACCTCGGTCGGAAGCTCGAACCGCACGAGCCGGTGCCGATCGGGAAGAAGCCGGGCGAGCTCCGCTTGGTGAGCGTGGGCCGTATCGCGCCGGAGAAGAACACGCTCTTCGCCATCGAGCGGCTGCGCGGCCTGCAAGGCGATATCCGCTTCGACCTCTACGGCACCGTGTACGACCAAGCCTATTGGAAGCTCTGCGAGGACGCCATAGCGCAGTTGCCTCCGAACGTGAAGGTGCTCTGGCACGATCATATCGGCGAGGATCACGTGCGCGGCGTGATCGAGCAGGCGCATGCGGTCCTCATGCCCAGCGTGGGCGAGAACTTCGGCCACACCATGCTGGAGGCGCTGGTGGCAGGCAGGCCCTTGCTCATCAGTGACCGCACGCCGTGGAAGGGCCTGCTGGCGAAGACCGCAGGCTGGGACATTCCGCTGGAAGAGCCAGCTTGGTTCGAGGAAGTGCTGGAGCATCTCGCAGCGTTGCAGCAACAAGATTGGGAGCGCTTGTGCAAAGGCGCAGCAACGGTTGCCGCGCAATACGTGAATGATGCGGGGCCTGCGACGCGGAGTTTGGGGATGTTCGGCCGATGAGTTCGGAATGCCGATTACCTTTCGGGCATGGCGGCCAAGCAAGTGAAGAGCAAGGCAAAACAACCGGAGCGAAGCGCCCTAGGCGAAGGCCGTTGGTTGTTCACTATGGCCGAATGATGAAGCGCGAAGGCATTGACATGCTCAGCCTTTGCGGCACCATCACCATTAGCGTTGACCCCATCGCGTACCAGCGAGAATCGCGTGGCCATGTCTGATGATTTGCACCTCGACAATAATGTGGTGGTGCTTGCATTGGGCGGCGATAGGCGTTTGAGCGCTTTGATACAGGGCAAGTATCCCGTTGTGTCGGAGATTGTGGAAATGGAGTTGCGCTGCTACCCAGTTGCGAATGAGGAGGAAGAGGAACGCATTCGAGAGTTCCTCGCGAAAGCTCGTATCCGGAATCTAGACGGACGAATCAAGGATGAAGCAGTTCGTATCAGACGGGCACACAAGCTGAAGCTCCTTGATGCGATTGTAGCGGCCTCGGCCAAAATGGATCGCAGACCATTGCTGACAGCGGATGGGGTATTCATGAAGCTGCGCGCTGAGCAAGGCATCCTTTACTATCACGCCACGCTGAAATGAACGACCTCCTTGTCACAATAACCGCGCGAACAACCAAGCGCGAGTTCAATCAAGCGGTCCGTCGGTTGAATGAAGCCATGCGCAGGCCATTTGATGTAAGTGATTTGGTCGGAACAATCGTCCTGCACGAGGATCCAGTTGCATATCAGCGCCGGATAAGGGACGAGTGGGAGGATGACCCCATTCCGGCACCGACGAAACGAAGCAAGAAGAAATGACCCGCCCCACCGTCGATCTCTCGCGCTTCAGCAACTCGAAGACCTTCGAATGCGTCGCGCGATCGCGCAAAGGGGTAACGACTCTCACGGCACTCCTGCTCGATGCCGCCGCTCCAGCTGCGTGGAGTTTGGGCAGGTTCGGTGGATGAATTGGTGAAATTCCAAGGGTTGTAATGCCAGGAGGGGTGGACAGCTTCGGTCACGTACTTTTGGTGGGTAAATTCCAGCATCATGGTCGTAGTCTTGAGGAAGTCCTGGCAGAAGGAGCAGCTGGACGCTGCCTTGGAGCGCATGTCGAAGACTAGGCGCAGAGGTGCACGGATCATGCGCTTTGTAGGCAAGGTGCGATTCGAGGGAGACCCACTGACGGTACAGAAGCAGATGCGCCGTGACAGCCGGTAAGTTGCTGCTCGATTCCAACATCATTGTGCATGTCTTCAATGGCCACAAGGCTCTGGCGCGTGGCATTGAGGGTAAGGTCCTGTACGTGTCGGTCGTGACCCGCATGGAATTGTTAGCGTGGCCCGGAGAGAATGCCGCTCGTGATAGATGGGTGAGGAAATTCCTTGATGAATGCGAAGTGGTCATGTTGGATGAAGAAGTGGAACAGCACGCCATTGCGGTGCGGAAGCGGTTCAGGCTATCCTGGTCCGACTCTGTGATTGCTCCAACTGCGATACGGAAGAACGTGGCATTGTTCACTTCTGATAAGCGGTTCATGCGGCTGAAGGATGCGGCGAAAGTCATCTTGGTTCAACCATGACCCGCCCTACTGTCGATCTCTCCCGCTTCGACAACTCGAAGACCTTCGACCCCGGCGCGGGCGTGGTGAAGCGCACGCTCTGGTACTTCACTAACGCGCTCTTCTTCCTCAATCCCTGCTTCCCGTTCCGCACGCCGAAGCCAGCATTGCTGCGCTTGTTCGGAGCCCGGGTAGGGAAGGGCGTGGTGATCCATCCGGGCGTGAACATCAAGTTCCCGTGGAAGCTGCGCATCGGCGATCACAGCTGGATCGGGCAGCGCGTGTGGCTCGACAACCTCGATACGCTCACCATCGGCAGCAACGTCGTCATCAGCCAGGGTGCCATGATCATTCAAGGCAGCCACGATTACAAGAAGGTCGATTACCCCACGTACAGCAAGCCCGTTGTTCTTGAGGACGGCAGTTGGGTGGGAGCGGGGGCGATCGTCACGCTCGGCGTCACATTGAAGAGCCATAGCGTGCTGGCGGTGGGCAGTGTGGCCTCGAAGGATCTGGAGGCATACACGATCTATCAGGGGAATCCGGCATTGCCGATTCGTGAGCGCGTTGTTGTATGAGAATATCCCTCATCACGGTCTGCCGCAACGTCGCCCCGGTCATCGCCGAGTCGCTCGATGGCGTGCTCGCGCAATCGCATGCCGACATCGAGCTGATCGTGATCGATGGCGCCAGCACGGACGGCACAGTGGAAATCCTGGAGCGCTATCGCAGCGCGCCGGGCAAGCGCGGCATCGATATCCTCGTGAGTGAACCCGACGAGGGCATCTACGACGCCATGAACAAGGGCCTTGCCCGTGCCACCGGCGACATCATCGGCTTCGTGAACGCGGGCGATCTGCTCATGACCAAGGACACCATCGCGCAAGTGGTCGCGGCTTTCCAGCGCAGCCACGCCGAGGCCGTCTTTGGCGACATCATCATGGTGGATGAGAAGGACATCTATCGCGTGCATCGCACCTGGCTCAGCGGCACTTACCACCGCGAGAACTTCCGCAAGGGCTGGATGCCGCCGCATGTGGGCACCTTCATCAAGAAGAGCGTGTACGACCGCTTCGGCCACTTCAACACCGACCTGCGCATCGGCGCCGACTACGAGATCCTGCTGCGCTTCCTGTACAAGCACCAAGTACCCACGGTGCACTTGCGCGAGGTGCTGGTGCGCTTCCGCTTGGGCGGAATGAGCAACGGTAACGTGCGGCAGATCCTCCAGGCCAATCGCGAGGTGCGCCGCTCGTGGAAGCTGAACGGACTGCGGGCGCCGCCGCTGCTCGTTACGCGCAAGCTGTGGAGCAAGGTGATGCAGTTCTTTCATTGATGAGGTTGTGGGTTGAGGCCAAACCACGGGCCACGCGCAGTGGTTGAGGGTTGTAGGTCGCATCAACCCTCAACCCTCCACGATCAACCTCCAACCTGCGCCCTACCTTCGCCGCCCATGAGCCGGGTGCGCCTGCACGACAAGGAGTTCGAGCCATACATCAGCGAGCGCGACGTGGCCGCCGCCATCGACAAGGTGGCCGCCGAGCTGAACCGCGACTTCGCGGACAAGCGGCCGGTGCTCATCGGCGTGCTCAACGGCGCCTTCTTCTTCGCGGCCGAGCTGGTGAAGCGCCTCACCATCGAGTGCGAGGTCACCTTCGTGAAGGTGGCCAGCTACCACGGCACGCGCAGCAGCGGGAAGGTCAGCGACCTGATCGGACTGAATGAGCGCATCGACGGCCGGCACGTGATCGTGCTCGAGGACATCGTGGATACCGGCAGCACCGTGCGCCACATCATGGACGCCCTGCGCGACCATCATCCGGCCAGTGTGCGCATCGCGGCGCTGCTCTTCAAACCGGAGGCCTACAAGCAGGAGATCCCCATCGACCACGTGGCCCTGGAAATACCCAACGCCTTCGTGGTGGGCAGCGGCCTCGATCACGACGGCCTGGGGCGCAACCTGCCGGGCATCTACACCATCACCGCATCCTTCGCGTAAAGCGAGCACGAGCATGAGCAAACTGAACATCGTCCTCTTCGGCCCTCCGGGCGCCGGCAAGGGCACGCAGAGCGAATTCCTGATCACCAAGTACAAACTCGTCCACCTCAGCACCGGCGACCTGCTGCGCGCGGAGAAGGATGCCGGCACCGAACTGGGCCTCATGGCGCAGGAGATCATGGGCCGCGGCGAACTGGTGAGCGATGGGATCGTGATCGGCATGATCCGCAACAAGATCGAGGCGAACAACGCCGCGAAGGGCTTCATCTTCGATGGCTTCCCGCGCACGCAGGCCCAGGCCGAGGCCCTCGACGCCATGCTGAACGCCAAGAGCGAGCCCATCACCGCCATGCTCGCGCTCGAAGTGCCCGAAGAGGAGCTGGTGAAGCGCCTGCTCGGACGCGGCGCCACCAGCGGCCGCGCCGACGACAGCAACGAAGGCGTGATCCGCACGCGCATCCGCGAGTACGAGAACAAGACCGCGCCGCTGAAGGCCTACTACAGCGCGCAGGGCAAGTATCGGGCGATCGATGGAGTCGGGAGCATCGAGGAGATCACCGCGCGGTTGATTCAAGCTGTTGGTTGAGGATTGAATCGAAATGGAGGTTGAATGACGTTTCCTAGGGCGGACAACCTTCAACCTTCAACCCCCAACCCTCAACCTGCGATCGAACGGGATGAACTTCATCGACCACATCCGCATCGAGGCGCGCTCCGGCAAGGGCGGCGCGG
>CAZFBP010000219.1:0-5716 GCA_964517255.1 uncultured Chryseobacterium sp. | reverse complement strand
TATGACTTCACGCCGCTCAATGACTTCCGCCGTTCGGGCTCCAAGGAGTTGAGCACGGCCGCGGTCTTCATCCTGCGTGACATCCAGCAGAAGCACAGCTGGATCAGCGAGCTGCAACGGGAGAACGAAGAGCCCGAATTGCCGTTCGTTGGGCGCTTCACGGTGAACGATGATCCGGGCGTGGTTGCACAGGACATCCTGCGCACACTGGACATCGACCCGGAAGCCTATCAACAGAAGGAACCCATCCGCGAATGGATGGCCAAGGCCGAAGCGGCAGGCATCTTCATCTCACGCACCAGTTTCATCCACTCGCGTCTGAAGCTGGACAGCGACGAGTTCCAAGGTTTCGCCATTGCCGACCCGCATGCGCCCTTCGTCTTCATCAACACCGAGGACTGGGACAAGGCGCAGCTCTTCACGCTGGTGCATGAGTTGGCGCATATCTGGATCGGGGCCACGGGCATCTCCAGCGACATCGAACCGGTCACGGCGCAGGCACCGAACACCAACCCGATAGAGCGCTTCTGCAATGCGGTCGCGGCCCATGCGCTGATGCCGGATGGTGTCATGGCCTCCATGCAGGCATCGCAGTTCACGCACTCCGCAACCATCGCACAGATCGCGGAGCGGTACGGTGTGAGCTCCTGGGCGCTGCTTGTGCGTGCTCATGTTCGCGGCCTGGTCAGTGACGCTGGCTATCACACCATGAAGGCCACCTTGGACAAGGAGTTCAAGGAATATGTGCGTGCGCTAGCTGAGAAGAACAAAGCAAAGGAGCGGTCCAAGGGAGGTCCCAATCCCTATCTGCTCCGCTTGAACAAGAACGGTCGGCTCTTCACCCAGATCGTTCTGGACGCCTTTCGAGGAGGAGTGATCCAGCCCACACTGGCCAGTAGCCTGCTGAACACGCCGGTGAACAACTTCTCGAAGTTCGAGGCCATCATGTACCGATGAGCTTGCGGTCGACGATCTACTGCCTCGATGCGAACGTGCTTATCAAAGCATGGGAGAGCTACTACGCGCCCAAGTTCTGTCCGAGCTATTGGACCGTGCTCGATGAGCTTGGTGCACAAGGCCAGGTGTTCGTTCCGTTTTGGGTGGCCGAAGAGGTCCATCGCACCGACGACGACCTTTCCCGGTGGCTGAAGAAGAGCCGCATCAAAGTGAGAAGCGTAACGGAGGAGGTCGGCCTGAAGTTGAAAGAGATCTACGCGAAGGACCCGAGGCACCAGCTGCTTGTGGACAACACGAAGCAGCGTTCCTTGGCTGATCCATGGCTGATCGCGCATGCCATGGTCGAGAGTGCCTGCGTCGTCTCCAAGGAGGAGAAGCCAACAGCCGCGAACAACAAGCGCGTCAAGATCCCACACGTCTGCGATGCAATGGGTATTCGTTGCATCGACGACTTTCAGATGATCGAGGAGTTGGGGATCACGTTCGCGTGCACCCGGTAGCAAAGGGCGCGTTCACCATGCCCCGCCTCATCGTCCACGGTTTCATCATCTCGCTCGCGGGCTACGGCGCGGGCCTGCGTGCCGAAGGCAGGTCCACAACAAGGAGGAACGGCAAACCATGATCCACAGGCTCCCGCGCTAGCGTAGGTCGCCGGCATCGCTTTACATTTGAGGTGCCATGCCCATCACCATCAAGCAGAACGCCAAGAAGGAGACGGTGATCACCATCTCTGGCAAGATCGACGAAGCGGCGACGGAGCGCGCCATGCAATACTTGCGCTACCTGCAGCTTACCGATGGGTTCAAGAAGGTGACCCAAGCCCAAGTGGATGAACTGTCCCGGGACGTGAAGCGTGGCATGGCCCGCAAGCGTCGCAAACGGCTGGCCTCGTGAGGCTCGTTGTCGATAGCAACATCCTCCTCAGCTGCCTCCTCAGATTCGAAGGTCGCGTTAGTGAGTTGTACCTGAATCCTCCGGAGGAACTGGAGCTTTTCGGACCGGAGCGCTTGGTGGCTGAACTCTCCTTGCATCGCCCCAAGGTCGTCAAGTACACTGGTGGTTCACCTGCGCGCATCGCGGAGTTGGAAGAGATGCTCATGTCACACGTTACGATCGTACCCAACTCGCGCATCCTTGCCGCACACTGGGAACACGCCTTCAACCTCGTCAAGGACATCGACGAGGATGACGACCAGTTCGTCGCGCTCGCCCTTCACCTGAATTGTCCGCTTTGGACGGGTGACAAGAAACTGGTGAACGGATTACGCCGCAAGAGCTTCAAACTGCTCATCACGAGCGACGAGTTGAGGAAGAAGTTGGGAGCTTAGACGCGCCCAGCTTTGACGCAATATGTGCCCATCATGCCCGCCTCATCGTCCACGGTCGTGATCTCGCTCGCGTCATCCCAGTCGTAGGCCCAGCTCCTTACCCTGCTATATTGTCGATAGCCTTTTGACGGACTTCCCGTCAGCCGGGCAAGGCCATGACGAAGACCACCAGAAGCACTATCGAGGTCCAAGGCGTTCCCATCGCCATCCTCACCGAGCGCAACGAGGACTTCATTTCCCTCACGGACATGCTGAAGGCCAAGGACGGGGACTTCTTCGTCTCCGACTGGCTGCGCAACCGGAACACGGTGGAGTTCCTCAGCATCTGGGAGAGCGTGTACAACCCCGACTTTATTTATGGCGAATGTGCCACAATTAAGTCCCAGATCAAGCTATGACAAAGACCACCAAAGCCACCATCGAAGTCCAAGGTGCCACCATCAGCGTGGTGCCGCATGATGGCCACGACTATCAGCCTCACGGACATCGCCAAGTACAAGAACCCCGACCATCCGGACGATGTGGTGCGCAACTGGCTGCGTAACCTCAGCACGGTGGAATTCCTGGGCATTTGGGAGCGGCTGAACAACCCCGATTTCAACCCCGTCGAATTCGACGGGATTAGAATCGCCCGGCATCAACAGCTTCGTGCTCACGCCCAAGCAATGGGTGAAGAAGGCCGGCGCGGTAGGTATTCGGTCCAGTGCTGGTCGATATGGTGGCACCTACGCTCATAAGGACATCGCCTTCGAGTTCGCGTCGTGGGTCTCCGTCGAGTTCAGGCTCTACCTGATCAAGGAGTTCCAGCGCCTGAAGGAGGATGAGAGCCAGCGCCTCTCGCTCACCTGGAACCTGAACCGCGAGCTCTCCAAGATCAACTACCGCATCCATACCGACGCGATCAAGGAGCACCTCATTCCGCCGGAAGTCACGCCCGCCCAGGCTGCGATCACCTATGCCAACGAGGCCGATCTGCTCAACGTCGCCATGTTCGGCATCACCGCCAAGCAATGGCGCGAAGCCAACCCCGAACGCGACGGCAACATGCGCGACCACGCCACCATTGAGCAATTGCTCGTGCTGGCCAACATGGAGAGCCTCAACGCCGAGTTCATCCACATGGGCCTTTCGCAAGGCGAGCGGTTGATGAAGCTGAACGCCATCGCGATCCGGCAGATGAAGACGCTCGCTGCGAACGCGTCGCGACTGCTCGGAAGTGGTAAGAGCAAGTGATCTGGGAAGCCCCCGACTTTGATCCACAACGCACCTACCATGCCCCGCCTCATCGTCCACAGCTACACCATCTCGCTCGGCGGCTACGTTGCCGGTCCCGATCGGTCGCTGGAGACCCCGCTCGGCATCGGTGGCGCTTACTCCTCCGGATCTTTCTTGTAGCCGATCTTCTTCCGCGGCGGTGCTGGCTTGTCCAACATCTGCTTCAACGTCTTGAAGACCAACTGCAGGTCTGCGCTGTTGCGACCGGTCTCCCGTTCCAGCCGGTCCAGTTTCAACAGGATATCCTTGTGCGTAAGGACCAGCTCCCGCATGCGATTGAAGATCCGGACGATGCGGATGTTCACATCGATCGCCCGTTGGCTATTGAGCACGCTGGCGAGCATCACAGCGCCATGCTCGGTGAACGCTAGGGGCAGATTGGGAGAGAATTTGAGCCTTTCGAGGTGGTCGCAATTCGCGACCGCCCATGCTTTCTCTTCGGAGGTCAATTGGAACATGAAGTCCTCGGGGAATCGCTTCAGGTTACGCCGTACCTGCTCGTTCAACCGCTTGGTAGGTACACCGTAAAGTTCGGCGAGATCGGTGTCAAGCATCACCTTCACACCGCGTATCACAAGGATGCGGCTCATCACCAACTCATCCGTGACAGCTTGCCGTGCATTGCTCATGCGAACGAAAGTAGGAGGTGGCCGCAATATGCGACCACCTTACGATGAGCGGGCCGTACTCGCTGAACGAAAGCGCCCAACTTTGCTCTAGCACGATCCACCCATGCTCCGCCTCATCGTCCACGGTTTCACCATCTGGCTCGTATCAGGCCACCCGGCTTAACTATGTCACACAAGCCGATCCCATGTCCACCGAGTCCCTCAAGCTCCAACTGATCGAACGCTTGCTGCGCACGACCGATGAAGGCCTGCTGAAGAAAGTGGCGGACCTGTTCCGTTCGGAGGCCAGCGAGGATGAGGACAGCCTCACCGACGAGCACTACAACATCGTGAAGGAGCGCTACGAAGAGTACAAGCGCGGCGAGGGCAGGAGCTACACGTGGGAAGAGACCAAGGCCATGATCCGCGCCGGCAAGGGCAAGGAGGCATGAGCGTTTCCGTCCTCTGGCGGAATAGAGCGATCCACGAGGCACAGGAAGCGTTCGACTGGTACGAGGCGAAAAGCCAGGGGCTGGGCGAAAGCCTCCTCCTTGAGTTGGACGCACATGTGGATCCCCTCGTTCAACGGCCGAGGGGTACCCCAAGTGGCGCGGGCCTTACAGGAAGGTCAACCTCCAGCGTTTCCCGTACATCGTGGTGTTCCGTGTGGTGAAGAACACGGTCGTTATCTTCAGCGTCTTCCACAACAAGCATGACCCGCAACACTGGGGTCGTGTTCGCTAGTATCAGTCACCATGCCCCGCCTCATCGTTCACAGCTACACCATCTCGTTAGACGGCTACGGTGCCGGCCCCGATCAATCGCTGGAAGCCCCGATGGGCGTTGGAGCGGAAAGCTTGGGCGCTTGGATGCACGGTACGCGTCACTTCCAGCGCACGCACTTCGGCAGGGAGGAAGGAGCGCTCGGCACGGATAACGACATGGCCACCCAGGGGATGGAGGGCATCGGGGCGTGGATCATCGGCCGCAACATGTTCGGGCCGGTTCGTGGCCCCTGGCCCAACGAGGATTGGAAGGGCTGGTGGGGCAGCAACCCGGTGTACCACGTGCCGGTGTTCGTGCTCACGCATCACCCTCGACCTTCGTTGGTGATGGAAGGCGGCACCGTCTTCCATTTCGTCACGCAGGGGATCGAATTGGCACTGGAACGCGCGCGTGAAGCGGCCGGTGAGCGCGATGTGCGTGTGGGCGGCGGCGCCTCCACGGTTCGGCAATACCTTCAGGCGAAGCTGATCGATGAGCTGCTCATTGCCGTGGTGCCCGCGCTGCTCGGCGCAGGTGAGCCGCTGCTGGCCGGGATTGACCTGCCCAAGCTCGGCTACAAATGCGGGCAGATCAGGGCAGGCGAGCGGGCGGCCTTCTTTCGGATCACGCGAGCCTGATTTTCAAGCACCATGAAACCCGCCTCCAACATCGAACGTGTGTACCGCATGCCCTTCGCCAGCGTGTACCCGCACTATGTGAACAAGGTTGAGAGGAAGGGCCGCACGCAGGAGGAGCTGCACACCGTGATCCACTGGCTCACGG
>CAZFBP010000218.1:0-5765 GCA_964517255.1 uncultured Chryseobacterium sp. | reverse complement strand
TTCTCCGCTTCCGATCTTCGCCCCATGCCCTTCACCCACGATGCCATCATCATCGGCCATGGAATGGCTGGCACGGTGCTGTGCGAGACGCTCATGGGGCGCGGCCAGCGCGTCATGGTCTTCGATGCGGACCTGGATGGCCGCGCGAGCTGGGTGGCAGCCGGCGTGGTGAACCCGATCTCGATGCGCCGCACGGTGCTCACTTGGCGTGCCTCGGAACTGCTCGCGATCGCTGGCGCCTTCTACCGCGAATTGGAACTCGACTACGAGACCGAGCTGTGGAAGCCGCTGCAGATGGCCGAGATCTTCCCCACGGCGCAAGAGGCCGCCATCTGGCAACTGCGCATGCGCGATCCAGAGATCAACCGCATGATCGGCAACGGCCCCTTGCATGATCCCGGTCTCGAGAAGCTCCCGCAGCCCTATGGCCACGGCATCGTGCTGCGCAGCGGCTGGCTCAACATCCGCGTGATGATCGATGCGCAGCGCGCGCGCCTTCGCTCCGAAGGTTCTTTCTCCGATCAGCAGGTGCGTGATGAAGACATCCGCCGCATGCCCGATGGCATCGCAATACACGACAGCAGCGCGCCCCTGCTGATCCATTGCAGCGGCGCTTTCAAGCTGGTGCCGGGCGTGGTGCCGGTGCGCGGCGAAGGCATCACCGTGCGCATGCGCGGCTTAGGCATGAATTGCCTCTTGCACCGTGGTGCCTTCGTGGTGCCACGCGGCGACGATGTGTATCGCATCGGCGCCACCTTCGCGTGGGACAATGTGTGGAATGGCCGCACCGACGAAGGCAAACGACTGATGCTCGACCGCATGGAACGTCTGTGGAGCGGCGATATCGAACTGCTTGACCATTGGTCGGGCGTTCGTCCCGGCTCCAAGGACCGCAGGCCGATCCTCGGTCGCATCGGTGAGCACGAAGCCGTGCTCACAGGCCTGGGCTCTCGCGGCGCGCTGCTGGCGCCGTGGTGCGCGGAGCACCTGGCCGACCATCTGCTCTCGGGCAAACCGCTCGACCCCGAGGTGGATCAGGCCCGATTCAGGTGAGCGGGGCCTTGCGTGCGTGATTGGCCACGAACTCGTCGCAAAAGCCCCGTAGCGCCTCCCAATCGGTGTACTCGTAGTCTTTGGTCGTATCCGTGTCGCGCCCCTCCTTCTTCGCGATCATGCGCATGATCATGCGCTTCAGGAAATCGTATTCCAGGTATTTCAATGCTCCCGCCACCAGTAGGATGCGATGGGGGTCCATCCTGCATCATGGACGAAGGTGGTCGCGTTCAGCATGGCCTCGTGCATGAGCCCCTCATCGCCCGATGCCACGCCAAGGCTAACGGAGAGGAAGGCGGAAGGCATGGCGTTCAGCTCCGTGGAATAGGCCTTGGCATAATGCCCCAGGGCCCCTTGGTATTTCTGCATATGCACGGAGCCGGCCAGTATTGCGGCATCGAAGCCATTGGGGGGAGGCGGTTCATCCGTGGCATCGCTGATTGAAACGGCGTGGCCCTTGTCCTGCAAGTAGTCCTCGATGAAGCGCGCGACCTTCCGCGTATGCCCTTCGGTGGTGCCATACACGATGAGCAGTTTCATAGGGGTCGGTGTTGAACCACGAAGGTCGCTGGCACGACAAGGCTCAAGGTTGACGGGCATCAGTCGCTGTGCTCTGCGATACGGTGAGCGACCTTTGCACCGTTCCAATCCGCATGCGATTCAACCTGCTCGGCCGGTCGGCGCTTATCGCGTTCACCTTCTTCGTCGTTGCTTCCTGCCGCACCAGGAAGCCTGTCATCTCCGCGCTTGCGCCCGACCCGCGTTGGGCCGTCATCGATTCCCTCGCGGGCATCGGCCAGTACGCCACCGCGCTGGAACGCACGGATGTGCTTCTTGAAGAAGCGATGATCCTTGATGACTGGCGCACCGAGTTCAAGGCGTGGATGCGCCGCGCGGGTTTTCAAGAACTCACGGGCATCGATCAGGACAGCATCATCAACCCGATGGATCGCCGGGCGGCGGAGGCGGGCATGCCCTTGTCGCAATTGCTGCGCACCACCCTCATGGACCGCTGGTGGCAGCGCTATCAGCAGGACCGCTGGAACATCATGGAGCGCACCGAGCTCGATGGCTCGTTCGATGCTGCCGACCCGGAGACCTGGACGCAGGGCCGTTTCATGGAGCGCGTGATCCGTGAGGCGCGCGCTTCCATCGAGCCCTTCGACACGCTGCGCCGCATCCCCGTGGGCGAGTTGCGCGAACTGCTCACCGGCGACACCGCAGCCTTTTACCTGCGGCCCGCGATCTACGATGTGCTCGCTCACCGGGCACTGCGCATCTTCAGCAATACCGAGACGCGTTTGGCAGAACCGGCGTGGCGCTTCACCCTCGACGACACCGCGCACTTCAGCCTCTTCGAGCCCTTCATCTTCCTGCCCATCAAGCATCGCGACAGCACGGCATGGGAGCTCCAGGCGCTGCGCGTCTATCAGCGGCTGGAGCGCGCGCACATCAACGCCGACAAGCTCGATGCCTATGTGGATGTGGTGCTGCAGCGCCTGGCCTACGTGGGCGAGCGCAGCCTGCTTCCGGAGAAGGACAGCATCTACCTCGGCGCGCTGGAGTTGCTCCGCACGCGCTTGCCCGAGGATGCCTGCGAAGCCGAGGTGATGGTGGCCATCGCGCGATGGCACGAAGAGCAGGCCAGCAAGTACGATCGCTTTCGCGGCGACGATTGGAAATGGGAGCGGCGCACCGCGATCGAGTTGTGCAAGGCCGCGATCGCCAAGTGGCCGAACACGTTCGGCGCGCGCAATGCGGCAGCGCTGCTCTCTAGCGTGCAGCAGCCAGCGTTGAGCATCACATCGGAGCAAGCGGTGCCGCCAGGCAAGGACTTCCTCGCATCGGTGAAGTACCGCAACAGCACCAAGGCTTGGCTGCGCATCGTGAGCGACCCGGAGCGCGATGAGAACGATGGCCGCTACGAACCGGATCGCAACGCGTGGCTACTGAAGCAGAATCCTGTCCAGGAATGGAGCACCGAGCTGCCCGACGATGGTGACTTCAACGAGCATACGGCGGAGATCGCCATCGATGCCCTGCCGCTGGGGCGATATGCGATCATCATCTCCAATGGCGCCTCGTTCCAACTCGCCAAGGACGAGATCAGCTGGTGCGAGGTGAAGGTGACCGATCTGTCGCTCGTGCATCGCGGCGAGGGCAGCACGCACGATGTCCTGGTGTTGAACCGTGATACTGGCAGGCCAGTCGCGGGGGCGGAAGTGAAGGCCATGCTCATCGGATGGGATGGCGGACAGCGAACCACCAGGCAAGTGGGCGGCGCCTTGACCGGTGAAGATGGAGCGGTGCAGTTCACGCTTGGCGAGCAGCGCGGCACACTCACCTTCATCGCGAGCATCGGGGGTGATCGGGTCGCGAGCAGCAATCATTACTCCTACGATCGACCTTACGGTGAGCCGGATAGCATCCGCACCTTCCTCTTCACCGACCGCGCCATCTATCGGCCGGGGCAGGAGATCCGCTTCAAGGGCATCGTCACCGTGAAACGCGGGAAGCGCACCGAGGCGCTGCCCAACTACGAGACCGAGGTTTGGCTGAACGATGCGAACGGCGAGGAAGTGGATACCCTGACCGTGACTACTGATCGTTTCGGAGCATTTAACGGGCGCTTCACCATTCCGTTGGGAAGGCTCAATGGCTATTGGATGCTGGAGGCCGATGATGGCGAGAAGGGCATTCGGGTGGAAGAGTACAAGAGGCCCACCTTCGAGGTCGTCTTCGATCCGGTGAGCGCTACGCCCAGGCTCGGCGAAGAGGCAACGGTCACCGGCGTGGCGAAGAGCTTCGCTGGCGCGCCGTTAGATGGCGCCACGCTGAAATACGCTGTCTCGCGCGACGCCATGATGCCATGGTGGTGCGGCTGGCGATGGGGCGGATTGCCATGGGGCCGAAGCACCGAGATCGCCAGCGGCGAGGCCACCTGCGATGCGCAAGGCAAGTTCACGGTGAAGTTCGCCGCCGAGGCCGATCGCGCTTTCCCGCGCGGTGCTGATCCGAGCTTCAATTATGTGGTGAACGCATCCGTCACCGATATCACCGGCGAAACGCATGATGCCAGCACATCGCTCGTAGTGGGCTACCGCAGCATCGACCTGGAGCTGGGCATCAACAGCGCCATCGACCGCAGCACCGCCGACAGCGCGCTCATCCGCGTGGTGAACCTGAACGGGCAGGAGCAGCCCACGCCTTTTTACCTGCGCGTCACGCGACTCACGATGCCTGCTGGCGGTGTGAAACGTGAGCGCGTCTGGGACCGCCCCGACCGTTTCGTGATGGTGAAGGAGGAATTCGTGCGGCGCTTCCCGCACGACCAGTACGACAACGAGCGCGACCCGGAGACCTGGGCGCGTGGCACGGAAGTGATGCGTGGCGATTCAATCAAGGCGCTGGGCAAGCGTACAGCGCTGCGCGGCATCCGAGACTGGGAAGTGGGCAGCTACCTGATCGAGATGGAAGCACTCGACCCATCAGGTCAACTGGTGAAGGCGAGCAAGGTGTTCACGCTTTTCGATCCCGAGATCCAGAACACGGGCTTCGAGAACGAGGCCTTCCATGTGCAAGTGCTGAAGGAGCGGTGCGAACCGGGCGGGAAAACCGTGCTTCTGCTGAGTTCATCGCTGCCCGAATGCCGTGTGCTCATGGAAGTGGAGCGCGATGGCAGGATCGCGGTGAGCAGGCCCATGCTGCTGAAGCGCGGCCAGCAACGCGTGGAGCTCCCTGTGATGGAGGATGATCGCGGCGGCTTCCCGGTGCATTTCGTATGCGTGGAGCGTGGTCGCCAGCACGTTGAGTCGCGGCGCATCGAAGTGCCGTGGACCAACAAGCAACTCAAGGTGGAATGGATGAGCTTCCGAGACAAGCTGCTGCCTGGCGCGAAGGAGGAGTGGCGCCTGAAGATCACCGGGCCGAAGAAGGAGCAGGTGGCGGCGCAGGTGCTGGCTACGATGTACGATGCGTCACTTGATCACTTCGCGATGCCGGAATGGTGGATGAGCGTGTGGGGCATGAATCAAGAGCGCATGAGTTGGGGAAGCGCGCGGCCTTTTGGTGCAGCGGGCTCGAGGCAGATGACGAAGGCGCATCGTGGTGTTGCGGATAGCATGCGCTATTATCCTCAATTAGCCAGCGACTCATGGGGCAATGGCTGGGGCCATTATCGTGGGGCAGGGATTCGGGGCAATATCGCATCCGGCGATGTCGAATACGAATTGCAGGCGATGCCGGGCGTCATGATGCCGAAGGGAGAAGGCCACTTTGAAGCGGACCGCACCTTCGCATTGACCGTCTCCGATGCGGCAGATGCCGAGTTGGAAGAGGTGGAGGTGATGATTGGGAATGCGGTCAGCGCCGCGCCACCCTCTTCCGCTCCCTCCCCCCTCCGCACCGATTTCCGCGAGACCGCCTTCTTCTTCCCTGACCTGCTCACCGACCGCGATGGAAGCGTGGTGCTGCGCTTCACCATGCCCGATGCCCTCACGCGCTGGAACCTCATGGGCCTGGCGCACACTACCGACCTGAAGACCGCACAGTTCACCAAGAGCGCAATCACGCAGAAGCCGCTCATGGTGGTGCCCAACCTGCCGCGCTTCCTGCGCCAGGGCGACCGTATCACGCTCACCGCCAAGGTGAATGCGATCGAAGGCGGCACGCTCACCGGCAACGCGCGCCTCGAGCTCTTCGATCCCACAACG
>CAZFBP010000217.1:0-5782 GCA_964517255.1 uncultured Chryseobacterium sp. | reverse complement strand
CCGACATGGCCGACCTGATCTTCCAGGGCAAGGTGGATGAGAGCGAGGTGGGCAAAGTGAAGCTGCGGATGCCCTTGGTGCTCACGGTGGGCGCCATCGAGAACGCCAAATGGGACGCCGAGCTCGAGTACATCGCGCCGAAGGGCGTGGAGGAGAACGGCGCCATCCAATTCGAGATCCGCGCGGCCGTGAAGCTCGCCGAAGGACAGACGCTGCGAAGCGGCTACAGCGCCAACGCCGACATCGAGCTCGACCGCCGCGACAGCGTGCTGAGCGTGCCCGAGAGCGTGGTGGAGTTCAACGCCAAGGGCGACAGTGCCTTCGTGCAGGTGAAGGACGGCGAGAAATGGAAGCGCACCTTCATCAAGACCGGCCTGAGCGATGGCATCAACCTCGAAGTGATGGAAGGGGTCACGAAGGAGAGCGAGCTCAAGGGCGCGAAGAAGGAGGAGAAGCAGGAGATGAGCGTGCGCGTGGATTGACCCACGGCCCACGCGCGCTCACCGTGCGGGGATCGTGATGGCAGGCCCCATTGGGTCGCCGTTCTGCCGAGCCATCCTTCTCCCCCTGAAGAAGCGAAAGAGGTTGAAGAAGGGCATGATGCCGAGGTAGATGGCGAAGCCGCCGCGCTCGCGTGGTAGTGCGCCTGCACGCCGGGCGCGATGCGCGGCTTCCGCGCGGTTCCAGGGAGGGCCATCTCTACCATTCGCGTAAGAAATGGAGATGCAGGAACTACTGAGATCACTGATGAAAATAAGAGGCGGACCGCCTTCGCTGCTTCTGGCGCAAGACCCAAGCGGCTTCGGCGGTCGAGGTCATTTGAGCAGGGTGGTGGCCGCCTTCACGAACCACTGCACATCGCGGCGGGTGCTGTGCTCCAGCAGCGTGTCCAGGCGGGTGGTGAGCTCGTGCAGGTCGTGGGTCATCTTCTTGAAGCTCTTCGCCTCCGGCGTTGCACCGGGGATGTCCTCCAACTCATCGAGCAGGCGCACCAATGGTTCCAATTCGCGCTTCTTGCGCTCGCGGGTGATGTGCGTGGCCACCTTCCACACGTCCTTCTCGGCGTCGAAGTATTCCCGGCGCTCACCGCTCTTCAGCACCCGCCGCACCAGGCTCCAGTCGATCAGCGCGCGCAGGTTCATGTTGGCGTTGCCACGGCTGATGTTGAGCTGCTCCATCACTTCCTCGGTGCTCAGCGGCTCGTGGCTGATGAGCAGCAGCG
The DNA here is from genome assembly GCA_964517255.1 of uncultured Chryseobacterium sp. GTDB lineage: Bacteria > Bacteroidota > Bacteroidia > Flavobacteriales_F > PHOS-HE28 > PHOS-HE28. Next base: position 4,560 of record CAZFBP010000217.1, on the reverse strand, counting down.
CATGCACCTGAGCCATGCTGCGGTTGATGCCCCATGCGCTGCCGAAGGCGCCCCAGGCCTCGATGAACTTCTCGCGTGCATCGTGAAGGTCCATGGTTCGTTCGGTAGTACGGGCCAAACGTAAGCCATTATGATTGTAGTTTCAAACAATATTGAAATCTATTCTCAACCTATTGTCGCTCGAATGGGCTGAACCGGCGGGTGGGGTCATGTGGGCCGCAACGTCCGGATGACGAGCGAAGGCCGACGTTGATTGTGGCTTAATGCCTGATCGTGCACTTGCCAGTGCAGCTTGTGCGTTGGCGCGATCATGCATTCCGTACCATTATCCATCAAGAAGAAGCCCCAGCCATTCGGCAGGGGCTACTTGCGGTCCGGACGGGACTCGAACCCGCGACCTCCGCCGTGACAGGGCGGCATTCTAACCAGCTGAACTACCGGTCCGTTCGGCGACACCTTTCGGTGAAGCGGCCGCAAATGTAGGCGCGCGATCCATTGCCGCAAGAGGTTCAGAACAACTTGGCGCGCTTCGTCAGGAACTCCAGAAGCAAGGGTTGGAATCCGGCGTTGATGTCGGCCTCCACCAGATCGATCCGGTACTGCCCGCATTTGAGCTTCAGCTGGCGCCAGCGCTCGGCCACGGCGGCGCGGTAGCCCACGCGGATCTCCGCCGGATGCGCCTTCACCTGCTCGCCGGTCTCCACATCAACGAAGGTGTACGGGCGGTCGGGAAGGTCGAGCTCCAGTTCGCGCTTGCGGTCGGTGACGTGGAAGAGGATGATGTCGTGCTTGTTGAAGCGCAGGTGCTGCAAGGCGTCGAAGACCTCGGCTTCGCGGTTCTGGTCGTCCAGCATGTCGCTGAGGATCACCACCAGGCTGCGGCGATGCGCGCGTCTGGCGATCTCATGCAAGGCCTCCACCAGGCCGGTGCGCTCACCGCGTTGCGGCGCGCCTGCCGCGAGCAAGCCCTCGAGCTGCGTGCTCAGGTAGCGCAGGTGCGCCGCATTGCTCCTAGCGCGTTCGGCGAAGCGAACCTGCTCGGAGAAGATGGTGAGCCCGGCGGCATCGCGCTGCTTGCGCAACAATTGGATGAAGGCCGCCGCAGCGTGCACGGCGAACTCGATCTTGTTGAACTCATTCGCTTCGCCTTTCTCCGGGAAGTACATGGATGAGGAGGCGTCCAGCACCAGTTCGCAGCGCAAGTTGGTCTCCTCCTCGTAGCGCTTCACGAAGAGCTTGTCGGTGCGGGCGTAGAGCTTCCAATCGATATGGCGGGTGCTCTCGCCGCTGTTGTAGGCGCGATGCTCGGCGAATTCCACGCTGAAACCGTGGAAGGGACTCTTGTGCAGGCCGGCCAAGAAGCCCTCCACCACCTGCCGCGCCTTGAACTCAAGGGCGCTGAGCGCTTGGATCTGTTCCTGTTGGATGGGCATGCCGACCGGGGAATTGCTCCTCGCGCAAAGAACGGGAAAGCCCCGGCGCTGGCCGAGGCTTTCACGGATGCGATCTCCTGTTACGCCAGCTGCCCTTGCAGCTTCTGGTTCAATTGGGCCTTGGGCACGGCGCCCACGCTGCGGTCAACCACCTCGCCATTCTTGAAGAACAGGATGGTGGGGATGCTGCGGATGCCATACTTCATGCTGATGCCGGGGTTGTGGTCCACGTTGAGCTTGCCTACTACGGCCTTGCCTTCGTACTCCGCCGCGAGTTCCTGCACCACGGGGCCTACCATGCGGCAGGGGCCGCACCATTCCGCCCAGAAGTCCACTACCACGGGCTTGTCGCTCTTGAGAACGAGTTCTTCAAAGTTGCTGTCGGTGAATTCGAGTGCCATGTTCTTGTTGCGCTTTGCGCTCTGTTGATTTCGGTTCGCTGGTCGTTCCTTACGCCGGTTCCTTACTTCCGGACTACGGCGCCAAAGGTACCCGCATGGAGCGATCCCCTTGCCAGCGGGAATTCCACGACGTTGTGTCAGTTCAAGGCGTAGGAAAGCTCAGCCATCCCATCCAACGCCAGAACAAGGTCTTCGGTGATTCCCACGCTCAGGCTCTTGCTGGGCAGGTCCACGGCCAGGTTGTCCTCGCGGCTCACCAATTGCACATTCACCTTGCACTTGCCGGGGTTGGCCTTGATCAGCTGTCCAAGCTCCTTGGTCAATTCGTCCGTGGCGCGCTCGGCATCGAGTTTCAGCGTGAGCCTGTTCATGTGCTTCTCCCGCACATCGCCGAGTAATTCCATGCTCGTGATCTTGAATTCCATCTGTCCCTCGTCGCGGCCCCAGGTTCGAGCGGCGGCACGGCCTTTCACGAAGAGCAAGGCGCCTTGCGACAAGTACAGCTTGAAACGGATGTAGTCCTCGCTGAAGAGCATGAAGTCGTGGCTGCCGAAGTGGTCTTCCAGGCTGAGCGTGCCGAAGGGCTTGCCGCTCTTGGCGATGCGGTGCTCGGCCTTGGTGACGATGCCGGCGAAGCTCACGTCGCGGCCCTCGAGGGCCTTGAGGTCGGAGAGCTGCGACAGGTTGTAGTGACAGAGGTGCTTGATCTCCAAGCGGTGGTCGTCGAGCGGGTGGCCGCTGAGGTAGAAGCCGATCACCTCTTTCTCGAAGTGCAGTTTCTCCAAGGCGCTCCAGCCTTCGGTCTGCGGAATAGCGGGTTCGGGGATGCCCGCGCCTTCCACCGCATCGCCGAACATGCTCACTTGCGAGCTGTCCTCATTGTCCTTGTGCTGTTGGCCGTAGCGCGTGAGCGTCTCCATCCACGTGGGCTTGCCTTCGCCTGTGCTGTGGAAGAAGACCGCGCGCTGGATCCTCAGTGAATCGAAGGCGCCGGCATGGGCTAGGCCCTCCAAGGCTTTGCGATTGGCGGCGCGCAGGTCCACGCGGCGCACCAGGTCGAAGACGCTCGTGTACGGGCCGTTCTCCTCGCGCTCCTTCACGATGGTGGCCACGGCGTTCTCGCCCACGCCCTTCACGGCGCCGAGGCCGAAGCGGATCTGGCCGGTCTTGTTCACGCTGAACGCGAACTGGCTCTCGTTCACGTCTGGCCCGAGCACCTTGATGCCCATGCGGCGGCATTCCTCCATGAAGAAGGTCACCTTGTCGATGCTGCTCTGCGAATGCGTGAGCACCGCAGCCATGAACTCGCTCGGGTAGTTCGCCTTCAGCCAGGCCGTCTGGTAGGCCACGAAGGCGTAGCAGGTGCTGTGCGATTTGTTGAAGGCGTACTGTGCGAAGGCTTCCCAATCCTTCCACACTTTCTCGCAGACCTTCTCATCGAGCCCTTTGGCGGCTGTGCCCGCGAGGAATTGCCCCTTCATCTTGTCGAGCTGCGCGCGGTCCTTCTTGCCCATCGCCTTGCGCAGCACGTCCGCATCGCCCTTGCTGAAGCCCGCGAGCTTCTGCGAGAGCAGCATCACCTGCTCCTGGTACACCGTGATGCCGTACGTCTCCTTCAGCAGGTCCTCCATCTCCGGGAGGTCGTACATGATCTTCTCCTGGCCGTGCTTGCGCTTGATGAAGCTCGGGATGTACTCCAGCGGGCCCGGCCGGTAAAGCGCGTTCATGGCGATGAGGTCGCCGAATTGGTCGGCTTTCAGCTCGCGCAGGTACTTCTGCATGCCCGCGCTCTCGAACTGGAAGGTGCCGTTGGTCTCGGCGCGCTGGTAGAGGGCGTAGGTCTTCGGGTCGTCGAGGGGGATGCTGTCGATGTCGATCCGGATCCCGTGGTTCTGGTCGATCAGGCGCAGGGCGTCGCGGATGATGGTGAGCGTCTTCAGCCCGAGGAAGTCCATCTTGATCACGCCGGCGTCCTCCACCACCTTGCCGTCGTATTGGGTCACCAGCATGGGGGAGTCCTTCGTGGTGCACACGGGCAATATCTCCTTCAGGTCCTGCGGGGCGATGATGATGCCGGCCGCGTGGATGCCGACGCCGCGCACGCTGCCTTCCACCTTCTCGGCTTCGCGTAGCACATCGGCGGTGAGCTCGCCGCTCTCGAGGATCTCGCGCAATTGCTTCACGCCTGCGAGTTCGTCGGCGCCCAGGTTCTCTTTCGCCTTCAGGCTATCCGCTCCTTCAAGCGGTGCGCGGAGCACGCGTCCCAACTCAATGCCCGGTCGCTCGGGCACCAGCTTCGCGAGGCGATCGGCTTCGTTCAGCGGCAGGTCCATCACGCGCGCCACATCGCGGATGCTGCTCTTGGCCGCCATGCCGCCGTAGGTGATGATCTGCGCCACCTGGTTCTGCCCGTACTTCTGCACCACGTAATCGATCACCTTCTGCCGCCCTTCGTCGTCGAAGTCGGTGTCGATATCGGGCATGCTCTTGCGGTCCGGGTTCAGGAATCGCTCGAAGAGCAGGTCGTACTTGATCGGGTCGATGTTGGTGATGCCGATGCAATAGGCCACCGCGCTGCCCGCCGCTGAACCACGCCCCGGGCCGATCAGCACGCCAATGTCGCGGCCGTGGTTGATGAAGTCCTGCGTGATGAGGAAGTAGCCGCTGAAGCCCATCGTCTTGATGGTGAACAGCTCGAAGTCGAGGCGCTCCTTGATCTTCGGGTC
>CAZFBP010000216.1:602-5785 GCA_964517255.1 uncultured Chryseobacterium sp. | reverse complement strand
ACGCCGAGGTACTTGATCGGGATGCTGAACTGGTCGCTGATGCCAATGGCCACGCCGCCCTTGGCCGTGCCATCGATCTTGGTGAGCGCCAACGCCGTGACATCCGTGGCCTTGGTGAACTGATTCGCCTGCTCAATGGCGTTCTGCCCGGTGCTGGCATCGAGCACCAGGAGCACCTCGTGCGGCGCATCAGGGATCACCTTGCGCATCACGTTGCGCACCTTGGTGAGCTCGTTCATGAGGCCTACCTTGTTGTGCAGCCGGCCTGCGGTGTCGATGATGACCACATCCGCTCCTTTCGCCTTGGCGCTCTCCACCGCGTCGTAGGCCACGGCGGCGGGATCGGCATGCATGCCCTGCTGCACCAAGGGCACGCCCACGCGCTCGCTCCAGATGCGCAGCTGATCAACCGCAGCGGCGCGGAAGGTGTCCGCCGCCCCCAGCATCACGCTCTTCCCTTCCTTCTTGAATGCATTCGCCAGCTTGCCGATCGTGGTGGTCTTGCCCACGCCGTTGACGCCCACCACCATGATCACGTAAGGCTTGACCCCCGGATCGACGGGCAGCGGGTCCTTCATCAGCGAGGCGATCTCCTCGCGCAGCAGCGCGTTGAGCTCTCCGGTGCCGACGTACTTGTCGCGCTTCACCCGCTTCTGGATGCGTTCGATGATGCGCAGCGTGGTCTCCACCCCCACATCACTGCCCACGAGCACCTCCTCCAAGTGGTCGAGCACCTCATCATCCACGTTGCTCTTGCCGGCAACCGCGCGCGTGAGCTTGCTCAGGAAACCCTCGCGCGACCGCTCGAGGCCGCTGTCGAGCGCGTGCTTCTCGGCAGCCTGTTCCGCTGCTTCCTTCTTCCTGCCGAAGAGTCCGAATAGCGCCATGGTCGGTCCTTATGCTCGAAAAGGCCGTCCCGGCTCGCCAGGAAGGCCTTTTCGCAAGGGTTGGATGAAGGACTACTTCGTGTTCGCGAGCTTCTCCGCTTCGTCGCTGGAAACCACCTGCTCCACGAAGGCGTAGCCTCCGGATTCCTTCTTCATCATGCGGATCACCTTGGTGTAGGTCTTTCCGCCTTCCTTCTTCAGTGTCGCAACGGTCTTCTTTGCCATGTCTGTTGAGTCTTATGCGGTGATCACTTGATCTCCTTGTGGACGGTCATCTTCCGCAGGATCGGGTTGTACTTCTTGAGCTCGATGCGCTCAGAGGTGTTCTTGCGGTTCTTGGTGGTGATGTAGCGGCTGGTGCCGGGCTGCCCCGAGGTCTTGTGCTCGGTGCACTCCAGGATCACCTGTACGCGGTTGCCTTTCTTGGCCATGGCTCTGTGGGATTGTCATGCCGGGCACGACCCGGCATCGCGATGGGTTCTAGGGTTCTATCAGGCGCTGAGGAAGCCTTTGGCGCGTGCACGCTTCAGGGCCTCGGCGATACCGATCTTGTTGATGGTGCGCATGCCGGCTGTGCTCACGCGGAGGCTCACCCACTTGTTCTCCTCAGGCACGAAGTACTTGCGGTCCTGGAGGTTGGGGCTGAAGGTGCGCTTGGTCTTGATGTTCGAGTGGGAGACCTTGTGGCCCACGTTGACCTTCTTCCCGGTGATCTGGCAGACTTTCGACATGGCGTTCCGAATTGCGGGGCGCAAATCTAGGAGGAATGTTGGTTCTTAGAGGGTTGAATGTTGTCTCGCCGCATGGCGGGTGGGTTGCGGGTTGATGCAAACCGGTTGGAGGAAGGGGTGCGCCCATCGAGCAGAACGCGTGGAGCCCCATGGCCCACCATGGCATCAGCCCCTTAATATCAGTGCCTTACGAAGCGTATTCAAGGCAGCCAGCGCACTGCGTTTGATGACCAGATCGCGGGTTCCGGGGAAGTAAACCTTGGTGGCCTGCACGCCTTGGGGGCCGGCCACGGCGATCCACACGGTGCCAACGGGCTTCTCATCGGTGCCGCCGTCGGGGCCGGCCACGCCGCTGAGGGCGATGCTCCAATCGGTCTTCAAGGCGGCCCTGACCCCGGCGGCCATGCGCTCCACCACGGGCTGGCTCACGGCGCCGTTCAGTTCCAGCATGTCGCTGGGAATGCCCAGCTCTTCCATCTTCACGGCATTCGCGTAGCTCACCACGCCACCGATGTAATAAGCCGAACTTCCGGGGACGCCAGTGATCAAGTGGCTCACGTAGCCCCCCGTGCAGCTCTCGGCCAATGAGAGGGTCTGGTCGCGCTCCTTCAACATGCGGCCCACCACCTGCTCCAGGCGCTCCTCGCCTTCTCCGAAAATGAGTTCCGGGATGAGTGCGTAGAGCGCATCGGCCTTGCGCGCCACGCGTTCCCGTGCGCCCTCGGGATCTTCGCTCGCATAGGTGCTTAGCCGAAGCTTCACCAACCCAGGGCTGGGCAGGTAGGCCAGCTTGATGGCCTCGGCCGCGAGGCTGTCCTCCCATGCGGCGATGCGCTGGGCGAGGTGGCTTTCGCCCAGACCGGTGGTGAGGATGGTGCGATGCACGATGGCAGGGGGATCGAATGCGCGACGGAGCTCCGGAAGCACATGCTTCTCCATCATGCTCTTCATCTCGTAGGGCACGCCAGGCATGCTCACGAACACGCGATCATGCTTACGGAACCACATGCCGCTGGCCGTGCCGCGCTCATTGGGCACCACGGTGCACGATTCCGGCAGGTCGGCCTGGGCCAGGTTCACCTCCAAAGGCTCACGTCCGATGCTGTTGAAGAAGGCCGCGATGCGCGCCTCGATGTCCGTATGCCGCTTCAATCGGGTACCGAAGAACTCACAGAGGGTGTGCTTGGTGATATCGTCCTTCGTGGGGCCGAGCCCGCCCGTGATGAGCACCGCATCGGCCTGGGCGGTGGCCAGCGCGTTGAGAATGGCCTGCCGGTCATCCCCGATGACGCGCACCAGCACCACGCGCACGCCGATGAGCGCGAGCTGCTCACCCAGCCAGCCGGCATTGGTGTTGATGGTCTGCCCGATGAGCAGCTCATCGCCAATGGAGATGAGCTCGGCGGTGATCTCGCGTTTCAAGCCGGAGTCGGAGGAATGGGGAGGTGGGGCGGTTACTGCTCCGGATATCCGAAGACCTGTTCCTTGGTGAGCTTGGTGATGGGGCCCAGGCGCTCCAGGGCTTTCATGTCCATGGCGCTCTCCTTGCCGATGACGAGGAAGGTGTACGGCCGCCCTTTGATCTCCTGGTCGAAGAAGGACCTGAGCTCCTTCATGCCGATTCCGGGGATGCGCTCGTAGCTAGTGCGGCGCACATCGTAGTCGAGGCCGCGGCGATGGGCGGCATCCCAGCTCCAATAGATGTTCTCCTTGGTGACCCGTGTGCTGGAGATCACCTTGAGCGCGCTGGTCTTGGCACCCTCGAACTGCGCTTCGGCCTCGGGCATCTCGTTCATGAGCTTCAGCATGGCGTCAACGGCTTCGGGCAGCTTATCCGATTGCGTGCCGATGAACGCGCGCACGTAGTGGGCCTCATCCGTCTTCGCTGGGGTGGTGTAGCTGGCGCTGGCGCCGTACGCCAGGGCCTTGGCCTCGCGGATCTCCTGGAACACGATGCTGCTGAGGCCGCTGCCGAAGTACTCATTGAAGAGCGAGGCGTACGGGAGCTTCTCCACATCGAAGGGGCCCGCCTTGCTCATCAGCAGCATCTCGGTCTGCACCATGTCATGCTCCACGAAGAGCACCCGGTTCCCGTTGGTGGCCGCCTCGATGTACGGGCGCGGCTGCGGGATGGGCTTGAGCGTGGCAGGCACCTGATGCAGCTTCTTCACGGTCCTGGCCACGTCATCCGCAGGCTTCTGGCCGTAGTAGAATGCGCTGTGCTCATGGGCCAAGAGGCCCTTGATCTTCGCAACGAGGCCATCCGGGGTCAACGCCGCGAGCTCCTTCGCGCCGAGGACATCATTGAACGGATTCTTCGAGCCGTAACGGCCGATGTTGAAGAGCCCCTGGTAGAGCACCGCGCCCTTCTCCTTCATGCGGTCCTGGCGCTGCTTACCGATGTCGGCCACCAGCCCGGCCAGCGCTGCCTGGTCCGGCTGCGCATCGGCGAGCAGTTCCTCCAATAGCTGCATGGCTTGCTCCATGCTGCTCTCCAAGCCGCTGATGGTGACGTAACAGCGATCCTCACCCGTGAATACGCTCAACTGCACACCGAGCCGGAACAGCTCCTTCTTGAACGCGATGGGGTCCAGACGGCTCGTCCCCAAGTAAGGAAGGTACTCCACCGCCACGCCAAGCTCCCGATCATGGTTGGAGCCCATCTCCACGATGTACCGCAGGCTGAAGAGGTCGTTGCTCGGATTGCGCACCACGGCGACCGGCACCATGCCTGTATTGCGCCATTGGATCGCTGTGTTGAAGTCCACGAACTCGGGCTGCACCGCACCGGTGGGCATCTGTTCCCAAGCCGCCCGCCAGGCGCTCATGCCATCGCGCTTGATGTCGATGGGCGTGATCGCGGGCTTGCTCACCTTGTGGGCCTCCTTGTTCTCGCCCACCCGTTTGTACACAACTACATCCGGCGCGGTCAGCCGCTTGCCCACGAAATCGGCCACGTCAGCCTTTGTCAACGTGGACATGATGCCATGCAACGCCACCGCTTCGCGCCATTGCTTGCGCAGGATGAAGGCATCGGTCATGGCTGCCGCGCGGAGGGAATTGTGCTCATTCCAGAACCGGGTCTGCTCCTGCTTCAGGTTGTTCACCACGGCCCCGATGAGCCAGTCGTCGTAATCACTGCGTACGAGTTTGTTCGCCGACGCGAGCAAGAGGCCCTTCACCTCCTCCAGGCTCTGGCCTTCCTTGGGCCGCCCCACGAGGTTCAATTCCGAATAGTCCGCCTGGACCGAAGCGTAGGCGTAGGCCTCAAGCACTTTCTGGCTCTGCACCAGGTCAAGGTCGATGATCCCGGCCGTCCCATTGCTCAACAAGCCATCGATCAGCTTAAGCATCGCTTCATTTCTTCCCGTGTAGCCGGGGAACCGCCAGGAGAGCGTGACCGATTCCGCCTCGGGCCCGAGGACCTCCGCCATGCCCTGGCCCGGAGGACCATCCTCGAAGGTGAACGATGGCACTTCCTTGCGCTGCCACTTGCCGAAGTGCTTGTCGACCATGGCGATCGTGGCGCCGTAATCGATGTCGCCGGAGAGGATCACGGCCATGT
>CAZFBP010000216.1:0-592 GCA_964517255.1 uncultured Chryseobacterium sp. | reverse complement strand
GTTATTGGGCACGTACCAGGTGTTGAAGAACTCATGGATCTTCACCATGCTCGGGTTCTTCAAGTGCTCACCAGTGCCGATGGTGGTCTGCGTTCCATACGGGTGCTTGGGGTAGAGTAGCGCGTTCTTCTTCTGGTACGCCTGCCGGCCATCGTTGTCCTGCCCGCGATTGAACTCCTCGTACACGGTCTCCAATTCGGTGTGGAACAACCGCAGCACGCACTCCTGCATGCGCTCGCTCTCGATCGCCATCCACCGCTCCAGCTCGTCGCTGGGGATGTCGTTGATGTACACGGTGCGCTCGGTGCTGGTGTAGGCGTTGGTGCCGCGCGCGCCCAGCTTCTTGATCATTTTGTCGTACTCGTTGGGTACGGCCAGGGCGGCGGCCAGCTGGCTCAGGCTGTCGATGCGGCGGTAGATCCGGTCGCGCGCGGCATCGTCGGTGACCTTGCGGCGCTCCTCGTAGGCATCGCTGATCCTCTGAAGCAACGCGCGCTCCTTCGCCCAATCGGTGGTGGCGATCCGGCTGGTGCCCTTGAAGAGCATGTGCTCCAGGTAGTGGGCCAGGCCGGTGGCGTCGGCGGGGTCGTTC
>CAZFBP010000215.1:0-5830 GCA_964517255.1 uncultured Chryseobacterium sp. | reverse complement strand
GAAACGAATGCGACTTGTGTGCCTGTGCCCTTAATGAGGTCCGCGGCCTTCTTGAACCAACACGTTACAAAGTCCAGCCTTCCCACACGGCCAGTCGAACCCCAAACGGTCTCAACATCCTGCTGCTGTTCTTCATCTCGCCATTGGTGACCGATGAACGGCGGGTTCCCGAGTATGTAGTCGTACCGCTCCCCTTCCTTCAGCAAGCTCTGCCACGGCAGGCGCAAAGCATTCTCGTTGGCAATGGTAGCGCTGTGCCGTAGCGGTATGCGCACCATGTATTCGCCAAAGGCGGCGCTCACTTCCATGTTCATCTGGTGGTCTGCCAGCCACATGGCCACTTGGGCTATCTGCGCGGGGAACTCTTCTATCTCTATTCCATAGAAGCGGTTCACGTTCAGGTTCACCAAGTGCTCCACATCGGTAACCTGCTGCTTGCCCACCTTCACCTTCAGCACTTCCAGTTCCAGGCGCCTCAGCTCGCGGTAGGTGATGACGAGGAAGTTGCCGCAGCCGCAGGCGGGATCCAGGAAGCGCAGGCCCGCGAGCTTCTGGTGGAACTTGTCCAGTTGCGCCTTGTTGCTCTTGGCACGATTGAACTCCTCCCACAATTCATCCAGGAAGAGCGGCTTGATGAGCTTGAGGATGTTCTGCTCGCTGGTGTAGTGCGCGCCCAGGTCGCGGCGCTGCTTGGGGTCCATCACCCCTTGGAACATGGCACCGAAGATGGCGGGGCTGATGTTGGTCCAATCCAGCCCGGCGCATTCCAGCAAGGTCATGCGCAAACTGCCATCCCAGGTGGCAATGGGCAGCGTTTCTTCGAAGAGCTTGCCGTTTATGTAGTGGAAGTCCTTCCAGCGGTCGTCCAGGTTGCGGCTGCGCTTATCGTCCGGGGTGTTCAGCAACTGGAACAGCCACGCGAGCTGCTGGCCCACATCGCTGCCGTCCTCCTTGGTATGGCCTTCGATGAAATCGTAGAAGACCTGCTGCTCAAAGATGCCGGTATCGTCCGCGAACAAGCAGAAGAGCAACCGCACGAGGTAGTGCTCCAGTGCGTGGCCGGTATAGCCGCTCGCTTTCAGTTCGTCGTGCAAGCGCGCCATCAGTTCGGCGGCCTTGCGGTTCACGGGGTCCTGCTCCAGCGGCTTGGGTGCGCTCCACCCGCTGATGAAGTCGAAGACCTCCGTGCGCTTGGGCAGGTCGGCCAGCGCGATGGTCTGCTCGGCCTTCGTTTCCAGGTGGTGTACGCGGATGCGCGCGAAGTCGCTGGAGATGATGTACTGCGGCAGTTCGTGGTCCTTCAGGCCGTGCAGGTAGTCCATGGCCTGCCCAAAAGCCTTGTCCAGGCTCTTGCCCTTGCTCTTGTGCTCCACCACCAATTTGCCCGGCCACAAGAGATCGATGAAGCCATCGGCCTTGTCCAGCTTCTTCACATGGTGCTCAAACGTGGCCACGCGCTTGCGCGGCACACCGAAGACCTCGAAGAAGCCATCCCAGAAGCTCTTGGCCTCGGCATCCTCATCGCTGGTATCCGCCCACTCCTTGGCGAAGGCGGTGGCGCGGCGGCGGATCTCGATCCTTGAAAGCGGCACGGGCTGAAAGTAGCCGCTAGGACTTGCATCCAAAGATGGCCGTTCTAACTTTCGGTGAAACAACCCACGTCATGAGCGACTTCGATGACGATACCTGGGAGTTCATCTCCCGCAGCCCCGGTAGTGTGGGCAGCCAAGGCATGGCGATGCTTTCATTCAGTACCGCCGATGACGTCTACATCTTCGAGAACCGGGAAACGGGCGAACGCGTGCGCGTGTTTGCCAGCAGTATGGAACGCGCCGGTGAGAAGTTGTCGGAAGGGGATTACAGCACCGACGACTGAACAACGGTGCACGGAAAATAGAGTGCCAGGTCACCGAATACGGCAGACCCTGCGAAGGCTTGAAGGGTGCGCGACTTCGAGGCAACGGGGTTCGCCAGGAACTGAGCAGTAGTTGGCGGTCGCCCATTCGGGAACTGCGCGCCGTGCACGTTCAGCCCAGGTGGATGATGTCCTCTGTGATGATGTTGCGGGGCGGATGCATGACCATTGCCTCGGCATCGCTTGCCTTCATGCCCCGCACCTTGATCAAGAACAGGATCTTTTCATCTTGGGTAAGGGTGCCATCCTTCTGCTTTTGCAGCAGCTCTGTTCTTGTAAGCTCCTTGCCGGATGTGCGGTCCTCAGCCATTGGTAAGGTGGTATGGAATGTTCGCGGTCGGCGTTCGCAAGGATGAAGGTAGCCCCGCTGGCGCGGATCTGCGATCCGTACCACACTCTTATAGATCTTTCCCTGCGTTCGCTAGATTGGTGGCATAGGCATCGCCGTCCCGTTTCAAGCCTCCGCAGTGCCTTCCGCAGGAGACCTTACGTCCATGTAGCTGATCCGACGGCCTGCTTGGTTCTGAGCCCTGTACCCGCTCTTCCGCCGGCGCCCCTGCACCATGCCGCTCATGAGTCTTTGGCTGACCCAATCATTCCTTCACGCCACCTCTGCCCGCAGATCGTGCTCGTTCGCCTCGGTGATCCGCACATCCGCGAAGTCGCCCACGCGCAGGTAATTCTCCTTCGTGGGGATGAGCACCTCATTGTCCACCTCGGGTGAATCGAATTCGGTGCGGGCGATTGTGGCCGCCTTCGGCCTTGGCCACCAGCACCCGGAAAACCTGGCCCACTTTGGCCTGATTGAGTGCGATGCTTGGGGCACCTTGGCTCACTACGCGGGCCGTCGTCCCTCCCCGCCCACGGTACTTGCCAAATCCAGAACTCCCGTTAGCTTTCGCTCACAAACCCCCTACACCAATGTTCCCCAAACGTTTCCATTTCGTTGCGCTCGCGACCCTTGTCGCCTTCAGCGCCTGCACCAACCCGGAAGCCGACCAGATGATGGCCGACCACAAGGCCATGATGGCGGCCGACAGCACGGCCAAGGCAGGGATCGCCCAGATGAAGGACGCGGTCAATAAGGTGTCCGACATGTGGCTTTCCGGAAGCACCGACGGCATCGAGGCCTTCGTAAGCGCCGACTTCATGACCCACAACCCCATACCGGGGATCGAAGGCAAGGGTATCGAGGACCTGAAGAAGATGATCGATCTTGCCAAGAACACCTTCACGGACAACAAGATGGACCTCATTTCACTGACCGCCGAAGGCGACCGGGCAACGATGCATTACCGTTGGAGGGCCGTCAACACCGGCAGCATGGGCGAAGAAATGCCCGCCACCGGAAAGGCCATCGATGCGAACGCCATTGACGTCTATCGCTTCCAAGATGGCAAGATCGTGGAGCACTGGGGCTACATGGAGGAGATGAAGATGATGGAGCAGCTGGGCATGATGCCATCACAATAGGCCATGGCCATGGGCGGTAAGTCGTAATGCTGCCGACCTTCCTATCGTCACGAACGCCCCGTAATTGGGGCGTTCGTCATTTGTCAGGTCGGCACACCCGAGAGATCGTGCTCCCGCGCCTCGGTGATCCACACCTCGGCGAAGTCGCCCACGCGCAGGTAATTGTCCTTCGTGGGGATGAGCACCTCGTTGTCCACTTCGGGTGAATCGAACTCGGTGCGGGCGATGAAGTGTCCGCCTTCTACCTTATCCACCAGCACGCGGTAGGTCCTGCCCACCTTGGCTTGATTCAACTCAAGGCTGATTCCGCCTTGCAGTTCCATGATCTCCTGCGCACGCTGCTCCTTCACCTCCTTGGGCACATCGTCCTCGAAGCTGTGCGCGTGCGTGTCCTCCTCGTGGCTGTAGGTGAAGGCGCCGAGGCGGTCGAAGCGCATGCGCTCGATCCATTGGAGGTTGTCGTCGTGATCGGCTTGTGTCTCGCCGGGGAAGCCCGCGATGAGCGTGGTGCGGATGGCGATGCCGGGCACTTTCTCGCGGATGGTGTTCACGAGCGCCTCGGTCTTCTCTTGCGTGATGCCGCGCCGCATGCGGGTGAGCATGCGCGTGCTGCCATGCTGCAGCGGCATATCCAGGTAGTTGCACACGTTGCTGCGCTCGCGCATCACATCGAGCACGTCCATGGGGAAGCCCGAAGGGAAGGCGTAGTGCAGGCGGATCCAGTCGATGCCCTCCACGTCGCTGAGGCGCGCGACCAACTCATCGAGGTTGCGCTTGTTGTAGATGTCCAGACCGTAGTACGTGAGGTCCTGCGCGATGAGGATGATCTCCTTCACGCTTTGCGCTGCAAGTCCTTTCGCATTCGTCACCAGTTGCTCCATCGGCGTGCTCACGTGCTTGCCGCGCATGAGGGGGATGGCGCAGAAGGAGCACTTGCGGTCGCAGCCCTCGCTGATCTTGAAGTAGGCGAAGTGGGCCGGCGTGGTGAGCAGCCGCTCCCCCACCAGCTCGTGCTTGTAGTCGGCCTTCAGGGTCTTCAGCAGCCGTGGCAGATCGCGCGTGCCGAACCAAGCGTCCACCTGAGGGATGCCCTCCTTCAATTCCGCTCCATAGCGCTGGCTGAGGCAACCGGTCACATACACCTTCTCCACCTCGCCACGGTCTTTGGCATTGGCCCAGGAGAGGATGGTATCGATGCTCTCCTGCTTGGCGTTCTCGATGAATCCGCAGGTGTTGATCACCACCACGTTGTGGTCGCTCCGTTCCGACTCATGCTCCACGGCGATGCCGCTGGCCTTCAGTTGCGCCATCATCACCTCGCTGTCGAAGGTGTTCTTCGAGCAGCCCAAGGTGACCACGTTGACCTTGGTGCGCTTGAGGGTGCGGGCCTTCATGGTTTCCGGCGTGCGCGCTAGCAGCGGGTTCTCATTGGCGCCATACCTGCGGTAGGCAGGCGCGAAGCTGGGTGGATGAAAAGCAAGCGCCCCGCGACTTACGCCGCGGGGCGCTTGCATAGGATCAAATCAATTGAACGTGCCTGCGAACCACTTCTGGAAATTACCTCCCAGGATGGGCGCGGGTTTCATTTCGCCGTTCACGGCCGAGATAATCCCCATGATCCACATGACGAGGACCAGGATGTAGCCCACGCAGCCGACCACCCATCCGACAAAGGGGATGATCATGATGATGCTCATGCACACCGAGCAGAGCATGATGCCAAGGCCCTGGCGCAAGTGGAAGGAGCCGAGCAACGTCTTCTTGTCCGGTTGGTTGTGCAGGATAAGCGCGACGATGAAGCCGATCAAGGAGAGATAAGCCACGATGGCGACGGTCTTGTCCTCGCCTGACTTCGTCGGCGTGGCAGCGGGTTGGTTCGATTCCATGTTGTGTGATGGGGTTGCGGCCGAAGATAGACGCGTTCCGCGAATGAGCAAGCCATGGAATGGCGATCTTCATCGCGCCGTACCAATTCGATTCCTGGCCATCATGCGCGCCTCACGCGACACGATCATCCGTGCCCTAACGATTGCCTTGTTCCTGGCGATCCCGCTGCTTATCGTCATCGTGGATCAGGATTGGGTGAACGACGGACCCACCCTTTGCCTGCATAAGCGCATCACTGGCGAGGATTGCATGGGATGTGGCCTCACCCGCGCGATGGTGGCCTTACTGCACGGACACCTTGATGACGCCCTCGCGTTCAACCGAGGCATCATGATCGCCGCCCCGGTCCTGGGTGGGCTCTGGCTCCGTGAACTCGTGCGGCATGCACGTGCGCTGCTGCGAGGCGCTCAACCCGCTGCCTTGTCGAAGCTCACCCCTTGAACATCGCCTCCACGAAAGCCTTCTTCTCGAACACCTGCAGGTGATCGATGCCCTCGCCTACGCCGAGGTACTTGATCGGGATGCTGAACTGGTCGCTGATGCCAATGGCCACGC
>CAZFBP010000214.1:0-5853 GCA_964517255.1 uncultured Chryseobacterium sp. | reverse complement strand
GGCCTGATCAAGGCCGCCACGCGATTCGACGAGACGCGCGGCTTCAAGTTCATCAGCTACGCCGTGTGGTGGATCCGCCAGCAGATCCTGCAGAGCCTGGCCGAGCAGGCCCGCATCGTGCGCCTGCCTTTGAACAAGATCGGCTCCATCAACAAGATCAACAAGGCCTTCGCACGCCTGGAGCAAGAGCACGAGCGCCCGCCCACCGCGCACGAACTGGCCGAGGTGCTGGAGATGACCCTCGAAGAGGTGAAGACCAGCCTCAACAACACCGGCCGCCATGTGAGCATGGATGCCCCGCTCCGCGACGACGGCGACAGCGGCACCATGATGGACGTCATGAGCAACCCGGACCTCCCCAGTCCGCTGGAGAGCCTCATGACCGACAGCCTGCGCAACGAGATCGAGCGAAGCCTGCGCGCTCTGCAGGGCCGCGAGGCCGATGTGATCCGCCTCTACTTCGGCCTCAATGGCAACCAACCGCACACCTTGGAGGAGATCGGCCAGAAGTTCGACCTCACCCGCGAACGCGTTCGCCAGATCAAGGAGAAGGCCATCCGCCGCATGAAGCACACGAGCAGGAGCTCGGTGCTGAAGGCCTACTTAGGTTGAGGGGTTGAGGGGTTGGGCGACCAACAACTCACAACTCCTCAACCTCTCAACTTTCCCATGAGTTACTTCGCGGCCATGCCGCACCTCCTCGCCCCTTCGCTCCTCTCCGCCGATTTCGCCGAGCTGGGCAAGGCCGTGCGCATGATCGAGGAGAGCGAGGCCGCCTGGCATCACATCGATGTGATGGACGGCGTCTTCGTGCCGAACATCAGCTTCGGGCTGCCGGTGATCAAGAGCATCCGGAAGCATGCGAAGAAGCCTTTCGATGTACACCTGATGATCGTGCGACCCGATCAGTACATCACGGCGTTCCGCGATGCTGGCGCCGACATCCTCACCGTGCATTACGAAGCCTGCACGCACCTGCACCGAAGCATCCAGGCCATCAAGGCCGCTGGCATGAAGGCGGGCGTGGCCATCAATCCGCACACCTCAGCTGACCTGCTGGGCGAGGTGCTCGCGGAGATCGATGTGATTTGCTTAATGAGCGTGAACCCCGGCTTCGGCGGACAGAAGTTCATCGAGCGCACCTACGGCAAGATCGAGGCGCTGAAGGCGCTGCGCATCCGCACCGGCTCGAAGGCGCTGATCGAGATCGATGGCGGCGTGGGCGCGGAGAATGCCGAACGCCTCCTGGCCACCGGTGCCGATGTGCTCGTGGCCGGCAACAGCGTCTTCGGCGCTGCGGATCCGCGCGCCGCAATCGCGGCATTGGCGGGCTAGCCCATTCCCGTCGTCAGCTTGCTGGCATTGATGCGCGCACGTGAGGCGACGAGCGAATTCAGCCGCGCATGCCGTAACGCGTAGCGGTGCCATGCGTACGCGCCAGGCAACAAGACCTGCACCGTGTCCCGCTTCCGCGCCACCGCAATCCTCTTGCTGATCATCAGCGTCGCACGTGCGCAGCATTCCGGTATCGGCATCAAGGCCGGAGCGGTGGCGAGCCGGACGAAGTCGGGCAACAACCTCACGAGCGCGATACCGGGAGCCGCTGCGGGCATCTACTTCCCCTTGCGCGCAGGCCCGCGCATGGAGCTGCAGCCGGAACTGCTGATCACGTCGATGGGCGCGGATCACCAGCTTCAGGAGGGCGGGCGCGGCTCGGTACGAACCATCTACGTTTCGCTGCCGGTCTCGCTCAAGATGTACATCGGCAACGTCTTCAACGCGCACGCGGGATTCCAGATGCAACGCTTGCTCGCAGCCAGGCAGCGAGGCCCCGATGGCACGGCCACGGTGACCGACAGCTACGCGCATTGGGATTACGGCGTGCAGCTGGGCTTGGGGGCCGACCTGGTGCGCGGCCTGGATCTCGGCCTGCGGTGCTACGCGGGTCTCAGCCCCATTCAACCGAAGGGCGCGTTGATGTCCCCGCGCAATCAAGCCCTTATGCTCTCGCTGGGCTACCGCGTCTCCCGCTTGCGCGCGCCGAAAGCCACGCTCCGTCGGCGCTGAGCCATCTGGCGCAAGCGCAAGGCGCACAGGTGGCGCCGGGTATCTTCGCCGCCCATGGCGAAGCCTTCCGTGATCGCGCTCCTCGGCGGCGGCCAGCTCGGCCGCATGTTCATCGAGAACGCGCTGCGCTACGACGCCATCGTACACGTCCTCGATCCCGACCCTGCCGCTCCCTGCAGCGCGCTTGCACACCGATTCGTGGTCGGCGATTTCCGCGACCCCGCCACGGTGCTCCGCTTCGCCGCCGACGCCGACGTGGTGGGCATCGAGATCGAGCAGGTCTCGGTGGAA
The DNA here is from genome assembly GCA_964517255.1 of uncultured Chryseobacterium sp. Lineage (GTDB taxonomy): Bacteria > Bacteroidota > Bacteroidia > Flavobacteriales_F > PHOS-HE28 > PHOS-HE28. The sequence continues at coordinate 3,495 of CAZFBP010000214.1, read as the reverse complement.
GCGCTGGAAGAGCTGAAGCGGCAGGGCAAACGCGTCATCCCCGACCCCAGCGTGCTGCGCATCATACAGGACAAAGGGATGCAGAAACAGTTCTACGCCGACCATGGCATCCCCACATCGCCATTCGCATTGATCGAGAAGCGCATGGAGATCGCCGCGCATGCGCATCTACTGCCCGCCTTCCTCAAGACACGCACCGGCGGCTACGACGGTCGCGGCGTGATGCCCATCGATTCCCTCGCGGACGCGGACTGTGCCTTCGACGGGCCCTGCGTGCTGGAGGAGCGCGCTGACATCGCCCTGGAACTGGCCGTGCTCGTGGCCCGTGGCGCAAACGGGACCGAGGTGGCCTACGATCCCGTGGAGATGGTCTTCGACCCGAAGCTGAACCTCGTGGATCACTTGCGGGCCCCGGCCCGGATGCCGAAGCATGTGGCCGATGCCGCCAAGCGGCTGGCCAGGCGGGTGGCCACGGCCTTTGGCGAGCCGGGCCTCTATGCCGTGGAGATGTTCCTCAACAGGAACGACGAGCTGCTGGTGAACGAGACCGCGCCACGCGCCCACAACAGCGGCCACCACACCATTGAAGCCTGCGCGAGCTCGCAGTTCGATCAGCTGCTCCGGATCCTTTGCGATTGGCCGCTCGGCGATGCTTCGCTGCGCGCGAAAGCGGCCATGATCAATCTCGTGGGCGAAGGCGGCAGCGGGCCGGCTGAAGTGCAGGGTCTGAACGACGTGCTCCATGTGCCGGGGACCTTCCTTCACCTCTACGGAAAGCAGGAGACCCGCGCCGGCAGGAAAATGGGCCACGTCACCGCGATCGCCGAGAGCCACGCCGCGCTGGACCAGGCCATCGCGGTGACCAAAGTGCATTGCAAGGTGAAGGCAGGGGGGAAAAGGAAAGTAGGAAGTTGAAAGCTGAGTCATGAAAGGAGAACCTTTCCTTCCGAACGCTCTTTCAGCTTTCAAGTTTCCTCTTTCAGCTATTCGGAGTCGGACTGGATCAATCAACAACTGAGAAGCACATGGTCGGCATCATCATGGGCAGCCGCAGTGACCTCGAAGTCATGCGCGAGGCCTTGGACACGATGAAGGAATTCGGCGTGGAGCACGAGCTCACCGTGGTGAGCGCGCATCGCACGCCCGACCGCATGTTCGCGTACGCCAAGGGCGCGGCAGCGCGCGGCGTGAAGGTGATCATCGCTGGCGCCGGAGGCGCGGCGCACCTGCCCGGCATGGTGGCCTCGCTCACCACCTTGCCGGTGATCGGCGTGCCCATCAAGAGCCGCAACAGCATCGACGGCTGGGACTCGCTGCTCAGCATCGTGCAGATGCCCGCTGGCGTGCCCGTGGCCACCGTGGCCGTGAACGGCGCGCGCAACGCCGGACTGCTCGCCGTGCAGATCCTCGCGATTCATGATGCCAAGCTCGCCGCCAAGCTCGACGCCTTCAAGGCCGAGCAGGAAGACAAGGTGCGCGATGGCATCGCCGCGCTGAAGCAACAGTTCCCGAACGGATTCGACAAGTGATCAAGGCACCACTTCCATCATGGTGCGGCTCGGCGTGATGTAGGGATAGATCTCGTCCACGTCCGGGTTCCTCAGCGCGATGCAGCCCCAGGTCCAATCGTCGCCCGCATCAATCCAATGGTCCATGCCATCGGGCACGCCGTGTATGCCGATCTCGCCGCCGATGTCCTTGCCGTGCGGGATCATTCCTTTCGCCTTGCGCTCGTTGTAGCGCCGCCTGCTCTCGGCATTCGGGTAATCAACCCAGATGAATTTGTGCCACTGCGCGTGCACGCGCTTGCTGCGGAAGGTGAAGCGGCCCTCAGGCGTTCTGCGATCGCCTTGGTGGAACTTGTCGCCGACAGACATCTCGCCAAGCACGCAGGGATACGACTTCAGCACATGGCCCTGTGCCACCACCTCGAATCGCCGCTTCGACTTATGCACCTTGAAGCCGATGGACTCCGCATCGAGCTTCAACGAATCGATGATCGCAGCCAAGGGCTTGATCGCCGGAGCCGGAGCCGTGGCTTCAGCACTGGCCGCTTCATCCGCGCGCCCCGAGGAGGGCTGGCTGCAAGCGGATAGGGTGAGAAGGACGAGCAGTGGGGCGGCGCAGCGCATCATGTTCATGCACAACGCAATGCGCCGCCCCTTCGCGCGTAACGCCTACAGCACGGCGTAGGGTATCTCCACCACGATGTCGGTCTCGCCCCCGGCGTTGGTGATATCGCCTGCGCTCACGCCGGCCGCGCTCTTGCTCGGCTCGTGGCGGAGGATGATGGTGAGATTGCCCGATCCAGCCGCAGAAGTGGTCCACACCGTGGCCAAGCCGAGGGGCAAACCATTGGAGTCGGCATCGGCGTAGGAACTCCAGGTGAGTGAGCCGCCCGTGGTTGCGAAGAAGAACTGATGCTCCGTCGCTTCGGCAGCCACCTCATTGCTGATGGTATCCGCAGGCGAGATGCTCTCGTTGAGCAGCAGCAAGCTCACGTTGTAGTTAGCGCCGGGCTGCAATTCACCACCCGTGATCACAGGCGCATTGCCGCCATCGCCATCGGTATCCACCCAACTGAACTCGACCACATCGTTGGTGACCGAGTGGGTGAAGGAGGCCCGCACTGAGGTGATCAGCTCTTCTTCGTTCGGAGGTGTGCTGCTTCCGGGCGGCTCCGGTTTCTCAGGCTTGCAGGCCGCGAGGGCGAATACGGTAAAGAGCGTCAAGGAGAGGAGTTCCGTGCTCGTTGTCATCGGTTGTTCTGTTCGTTGTTGTGAATGTTCCAGTTCAGCCTGCATCGTGCAAGCGTTTCTCGGCGAAACGGCCGAACGCGTAGCGCACACTGAGCACGATGTCCGTGCCGCGCGCATCGGTGAAGTAGCGGAATCTGTCCAGGTAGTCCCTGTATGCGGTATTGAAGAGGTTGTTGGCTTGAAGGCCGATGCGCAATTCACCTTTCCCGAGCGCGCGCGACGCGGAGGCGGAAAGGGCGAAGAGGTGATAGGTCGATGGTGGCGGGGCGAAGTCGAGCCCCACCGGAACGCGGCGCTGCTCGGAGACGACCTGATGCGTGGCACCGGCCTCGAATGCGCGCCACTTGCCAACAGAAGCCGTGCGGAGCCGGAGCCCATTCTCCAGCCGATCAGCGGGCATGAGGAAGAGCCATTCATCATCGCGCTGATCGCGGGCCAGCACAGTGCTGCCGCCCATGCGCCATACGAACCGCTTGCTCAGCCGCAAGGAGGCTGAAGCATCCAAGCCGCCCATGAGCGCATCGGTGGCCGTGTAGCGGAACACCGGGAACGCGCCCCGGATGGTGAGCCGCGTGCCATCGGGCCGCAGGTAGATGAAGCCCTCGATGCGGCTCGCATGCACGGTGGCATCGATCCGCAGGCGCCCGTCGAAGAGCGCGGCTTCCGCATCCAATGTGGCTTTCAGCGAACGCTCGCTGCCGAGCGACGCATCGCCCTCCTCGATCGCCGCCGCGCT
>CAZFBP010000213.1:3232-5863 GCA_964517255.1 uncultured Chryseobacterium sp. | reverse complement strand
GGATTCCTCGCCGGAGCCAGCTATCGGCTCTGACCCGATGACCGTCAGGCACGCATCCGTCACGGAAATCCCAGTCATTCGGTCCATCGCGAACGCCGCCTGGCCAGTCGCCTACTCCGCCATCCTCTCCTCAGAGCAGTTGGCCTACATGCTCGAGCTGATGTACAGCAAGGCCGCGTTGCGCGAACAGATTGAAGTTAAGGGACACCGCTTCATCCTCTGCGACCGCGATGGAGCAGCAATCGGCTTCGCGAGCTTTGAGCATGGCTATCGCCAAACGAAGCGGACGCGATTGCACAAGCTCTACGTGCTTCCTGAGGCGAAGGGAACAGGTGCCGGTGCAATGCTGCAACGGGCGGTGGAATCGGCGGCCCATTCAGCTGGCGATGATCGCGTCGAACTCAATGTGAACCGTTTCAATCCGAGCAAGGACTGGTACCTTCGAAGAGGATTCGTGATTGAGCGTGATGAGGTGCTCGGCATCGGCCAGGGCTACGTGATGGACGACCACGTGATGGTGAAGGAGCTGCGCTGAGCCGCGCTCAGTTCGCGCTCGCCCGATCCTGCGGCATGCCGTACTTCCTGTACAGCCGCGCCTTGCGCCTCTCCAAGCGCGCCTGCGCCTTGGCCGTGCGTGCGGGCCGCACCGCAACGGCCAGCTCGCCTCGCTCGATGCGCCTCACCACGAGCTCCACGAGCTTGTCATCGCCGACGGGGTCATAGGTAGCGCGGAGATCATGGCCGAACATGCGCGCCATGCCCTGCCATACGAATGCATTGAATGAGCCGCGCAGCTGCTTCACCAGATCGTAGCCGGTCTTCCCGGTCTCGCGGTCGATGAGCTTGATGAGCAATTTGCCCTGGCTCACGGTGAGGTCCTTCACTTCGGCCTCGAACTCGGCGCGCAACTCGGCCTCCGCCAACTTCATGTAGAGGTCCTGGTCGTTGTCCTTGCGCATCTGCTCCAGGTCGTGCTCGTACTCGCGGAGCAGGTCGCCGGTGAGGCGCGCGTAGGGGTACACCCTGGCCACGTTGCGCGTGAGCCGGTCGTAACGCTCCATCTCCCTGCGGTCGCGTGCGGTCCAGCGGCTCTCCACGAAGGCGGGCGCCAGATCCACCACCGGGATCGTGTCACCATCCTCGACGATCGCACGATGCACATGCGGCGCGAATTCGGCCTGGGCATGCACCGCCGCAGGGCGAAGCCCTGACAGGGCAACAGCGCCGAGAACGATGCAATGGATGCGCATGGGCTGGAACGGCCGAACGAAGCTACAACGCCGAATGCCGCGTGACCTTATACCAGCTCAGCGTCGCCTTAGTTTCCAGGCACTTGCCCTAGCGCCAGCAGCCTCTGCGCGAATTGCAGCCACCTCGCGAATCCGGTGCATCTCGGCTGCGACCAAGGCTCCAGCAAGGGCTTCCTCCGGGATCAGGGCCTCCAGGAGCTCTGGCTTGAAGTGGTCGCGCACGAAATGCGTGTCGTAGCGGCCGCTGCGGAAGGCCGGATGCCCCATGACGTACCGGCAGAAGGGCAGGGTGGTCTCCACGCCGGTGATCGCATAGTCGTCGATGGCGCGCTCCATACGGCTGATGGCCTCATCACGCGTAGCCCCGTGGGTGATCAGCTTGGCGATCATGGGGTCGTAGTGGATGGGGATGTCCATGCCTTCCTCGAAGCCATCGTCAACGCGCACGCCAGGGCCGTGCGGCGGCCTATAGGTGGTGAGCCTGCCGATATCGGGCAGGAAGTTGTTCATGGGATCCTCGGCATACACGCGCACCTCAATGGCGTGGCCGTTGATCTTCAGGTCTTCCTGCTTGAAGGGCAGCTTCTCCCCTTCCGCTACGCGGATCTGCAGCTTCACGAGGTCGAGGCCGGTGATCATCTCCGTTACCGGATGCTCCACCTGCAGGCGCGTGTTCATCTCCATGAAGTAGAAGTCGCCGCCGTCGTCGAGCAGGAATTCCACCGTTCCGGCGCCCACATACTTCACGCTCTTCGCCACGGCCACGGCAGCTTCGCCCATGCGTTTGCGCATCTCGGGCGTGAGCACCGCGCTCGGTGCCTCCTCCACCACTTTCTGGTGACGGCGCTGCACGCTGCACTCGCGCTCGAACAGGTAGCACGTATTGCCGTGCGTATCGGCCATCACTTGCACCTCGATGTGGCGCGGACCCGCCACGTACTTCTCGATGAACACGCTGCCATCGCCGAAAGCATTCGTGGCCTCGCTGATGGCGCGCTCCAAACCCTCTTTCAGTTCCGATTCCTTCTCCACCACGCGCATGCCCTTGCCGCCGCCACCTGCGGCAGCTTTGATCAGGATGGGGAACTTGATGGTCTTCGCCACCGCGATGGCCTCATCCAATCCGCTCACGGCCCCCTCTGTGCCAGGCACCAATGGCACCCCGAACTCCTTCACCGCTTCCTTGGCGGCGAGCTTGTCGCCCATCACCTTCATCGCCTCGGGCGAAGGCCCAACGAAGATTACGCCGGCCTTCTCCAACGCGCGGCAGAAGTCGCCGTTCTCGCTGAGGAACCCATAGCCGGGGTGTACCGCGTCCACCTTCAGGTCCTTGCACACCTTCACGAGCGACACGTCGACCCGCTCGCTCGTCAGCACCATC
>CAZFBP010000213.1:0-3222 GCA_964517255.1 uncultured Chryseobacterium sp. | reverse complement strand
CAATGCACACCGCCTCATCGGCGAAGCGCACGAAAGGCGCGCTGCGATCGGCCTCGGAATACACCGCCACGGTGCGGATGCCCATCTCGCGGGCAGAGCGCATCACGCGCAGGGCGATCTCGCCGCGGTTGGCGACGAGGAGCTTCTGGATCTTCTTGTTGGCCATGATCATGGGTCTCATGTAAGGCAACTCAAGCGTGCTTGCAAAGCGCTCGCATGGTCGCGGTATCGATGGTAATGTTAATCCGTGCGCGAAGAAGACCATGGCTCAGCTTCCGATCCACGGTCCAGAGCATTGCATCGTTCGCCCATGCCAAAGCCACGTAGGCTGCATCCTTTGTGTCGATGGCAGAAAGCGCGTCTTCGGCTCGCCGTCGTAGTTCCATCGGGATGTCATTCGTGCTAACGAAACGATTGACACAGCGCTGAGTGGCTGCTATCGCTCCACGCACCTCCAGAACCGTGACGCCCAACTCCTCGGCGAAATCAGCGGCGTGTTCCTCCATTTCCGTGAGCAGATGACCCGGCGCAAGCAGCACAATGGTGGAAGGCACATTCAAAAGCACTTCGGCAATGGCGCCACCTGGCCGCATCAATGCACTGACAAGTACACTGGCATCAATGACGACCTTCAGCACGGAACTGATTCTTGACGCGCTCCCAATAAGCCATGGTGATCTTATCGGCCAAGTCGTTCACTTGCTTCTGACTGACCTTCTTGCTCTTGCGGGCAAGCTCCTCCAGCAAGCACCGGTCTATGATTCGCTGAATGATCTTCTCGTCCAAACTGGAGTCGAGCGTGATCACAACTTGGTCCTTCTTATTGCGCTTAACCGTCATGATTGGGCGAAGATAGTTGCCGCTTGGCCCGACCTTTGGCTTCGGCCCGCCATGCGACTACTCACAACCCTGCTCCTGCTCATCCTCGCCACGGCTTCATCGGCTCAGCCGAAGGAGCGCACCTTCAAGACCGATAGCGGGAATGTGGTGATGCGCTACTTCACCAGTGGCCAGGTGAGCACCAAGGAGTGGCGTGATAAGGACGAGCGCTGGGGCCGCAGCCCGGCCTACAAGAAGAATGGCGAAGTGATCTTCGAGGGGCAGACCAGGCGCTTCGCAGGGCATTCCTCGGTCCACTTCAGCTACCACCCGAACGGCGCGGTGAGCAAGGTGGAAACGAGCGATGCGCCGGATGGCGGCCTCCAATGGTATAATAGCACCACCACCTTCGACGACCAAGGGAACAAGACCGGCTTCCAGGAGTATGGCCGCGACAACTACGGCCTTATCCCGCGTCCCGATCTGCGCATCATCACGGAACCGCAACCACCGCCCACCCCGCAGCCGCAGCAGGAAGTCGTGGTTTGCCAGCGGATGTTCGTGAACGAGCTCTTCGTGGTGAACCCCACGAACGCCGCCGTACGTGTGGTGGCCACGGCCAAAGAGCCTTCACCCGCAATGCCCGGCGGCACATGGACCATGACGCCCGGCGACACCATACGCATCGGCACCTACAGCAAGGGTGAAGCGTGGCCCGATTGGAAAGGCTTGGTGGACCTGAACATCGTGCAAGTGGTGCTCGGCGATCGCAACAAGGCTGTGGCGCGCATCCGCACCGATGAAGCGAAACTGAGTGCTGAGCACCGCAAGCTCTTCGTAGTGATTGAAGGCTGGGCTACCGTGAAAACGGCTCCTGACGAAGAGCACTTGCCGGGCTTGCCCTTGCCGCCCACCGCCACCTCTAAGCAGAAGCGCTGGTGGAAGCCGAGGACCTGGTAATCAATGATCGATCTCCAAGCCCCAGAACGGCTTCAGGTGAGCGAGCAGCACGTTCAGGTCTGCATCATCGAAAGGATGCTGCGTTGCAGGCAGCACGAGCGTGGAACCCTTGGGCATCAGGCGTGCGGCTTCGAGCGTGTGCTCCGGAACAGCGGTGCGATCGCGATCGCCAACGCAGAGCATGGCTGGGGTGGCAATGCCCCGCAGCACATCAGGTGTCAGGAACGGACGGTCTGTATGGCCGGTGATGATCATCGCTGTGTCTCGCACCAGCCCCTCCCAGCGATTGGGTCCGTGCTGCTCGATCAATTGCATTGCGAAATGCGGCACCTTCTCTTTCATCTTCTGTGGATCGAGCAGCCGTAGCTCGCGCTCCAGGCCCTCGCGGTCCCACTTCATCTTGGTGCCCAGGGTGACCACGGATTGAACGCGTTCGGGGAAGCGTGACGCGAATAGCAAGGCTGCGTATCCACCCATGCTAAAGCCGAAGAGATGCGCACTCTCCCAGCCCGCGGCATCCAACGCACGGTCGATATCCTTGATGAAATGCTCGAAATGCAATCCTCTTCAGGTCGCGGCTGCTCACCATGGCCACTGAATTCGAGGATGCGGATATGGCGAGTCGGGGCAGCATCCGCAAGCAACTCAAGTTGATGACGCGAGCCTAGCGCGCCGTGGAGGAGAAGGAGATTCATGTTCGTGGTCGGCGAAGATGGGTTATCGTGAAGAGTCGCTTCGGAGCGAACTTGCGCCGGAATCACAACACCGTTTCCTTGTCATGCGCACTCGCCTTACCGACATGCTCAATCTGGAGCACCCGCTGATCATGGCTCCCATGTTCCTGGTCTCCAACACCGCCATGGTAATCGAGGGCATGCGCTGCGGCGTGGCCGGCTGCATCCCCGCCTTGAACTACCGCACGCTGGAGGAACTGCGGGCAGCTTGTCGCGAACTGAAAGCCGCCAAGGCGGAATGCAGCAAAGGCGCTTATGGCTTCAACCTGATCGTGAACAAGAGCAACCCCAAAGCCACCAAGCAGTTGGAAGTGCTGTGCGAGGAGGGCTGCGACTTCATCATCACTTCGTTGGGCAGTCCGGAGGCCACGATCAACGCCGCGCACAAGGTGGGCATCAAGGTCTTTTGCGATGTCACGGACCTGAAGTTCGCGCAGAAAGTAGAAGCGCTCGGGGCCGATGCGGTGATCGCCGTGAACAACGAAGCGGGCGGGCACCGGGGCAACATCTCACCGAAGGAACTCATCGAACTGCTGAAGTCGCATTGCGCCATTCCGGTGATCTCGGCCGGTGGCGTGGGCAACAAGGCGGAAATGGACCGGATGCTCGGCTTCGGCGCGCAAGGCGTTTCTGTGGGCAGCCCTTTCATCGCTGCGGTGGAAGCACCCATCACGGATGACTACAAGCAAGCCTGCGTGGACTACGGCGC
>CAZFBP010000212.1:0-5882 GCA_964517255.1 uncultured Chryseobacterium sp. | reverse complement strand
ATCGCGCCCACGCGCCGTGCTGCCCGCCAGTTGGTGAGCCACGGCCACATCAACGTGGACGGCCAGCCCGTGAACGTGCCCAGCTACACCCTGCGCCCCGGCCAGAGCGTGGCCGTGCGCGAGAAGAGCCGCGCGCTGGAGACCATCACCAACAGCCTCTCCGTGAACAGCCGCCGCTTCGACTGGCTCGAATGGAACCAGGCCAGCATGAGCGGCCGCTTGATCAACATGCCCGAGCGCGCCCAGATCCCCGAGAACATCCGCGAGCAGCTCATCGTGGAATTGTACAGCAAGTAACCGTGAGCGGTTGCCGGCTGCCCGTTGTCAGGCAGCCGCAACGCGAACCGAACGACTGACAACGGACAAGACCACCGACAACGAACAACCAACGCAACATGCCCATCCTCGAATTCCAGCGCCCCGACAAGGTCACCATGATCGAAAGCGACGAGAAGCGCGGCACCTTCGAGTTCCGCCCCCTCGAGCCCGGCTACGGCATCACCATCGGCAACTCGCTGCGCCGCATCCTCCTCTCCAGCCTCGAGGGCTACGCCATCACCAGCGTGCGCGTCGAAGGCGTGGACCACGAATTCAGCACCATCAAGGGCGTGATCGAGGACATGACCGAGATCGTCCTCAACCTCAAGCAGGTGCGCTTCCGCCGCCAGCTGGAGGACAGCAGCACCGAGCGCGTGAGCATCACCGTGAACGGCAAGGAGAGCCTCACCGCCGGCGACATCGGCCGCCAGACCACCGGCTTCCAGGTGCTCAACCCCGACCTGGTGATCTGCCACATGGAGCCCAGCGTGAAGTTGCACATCGACCTTGTCATCGGCAAGGGCCGCGGCTACGTGCCCGCCGACGAGAACAAGACCAACGCGCCGATCGGCACCATCTTCATCGACTCCATCTTCACGCCCATCAAGAACGTGAAGTACACCGTGGAGAACACCCGCGTGGAGGAGAAGACCGACTACGAGAAGCTCACCATCGAGGTGGTCACCGACGGCAGCATCAGCCCGAAGAACGCGCTGCAGGAGGCCGCCAAGATCCTCATCCACCACTTCATGCTCTTCAGCGATGAGCGCATCAGCCTCGACATGGAGGAGCGCGTGCACGAGGAGAACTTCGATGAGGACAGCATGCACATGCGCCAGCTCCTCAAGACCAAGCTCGTGGACATGGACCTGAGCGTGCGCGCCCTGAACTGCCTGAAGGCCGCCGACATCGAGACCCTTGGCGACCTGGTGAGCTTCAACAAGAACGACCTCCTGAAGTTCCGCAACTTCGGGAAGAAGAGCCTCACGGAGCTGGAGGACCTGGTGGAGAACAAGGGCCTGAGCTTCGGCATGAACCTGAGCAAGTACAAGTTGGATAAAGAGTGATCAATCGCTGGTTGAGGGTCGGAGGTTGGCAGGTTGAGGGCTGAACCCAACCCCCAACCGGCAGAGCCGATCAACCTTCAACCCACAACCGAGAAAGACGATGAGACACGGAAACAAGAACAACGCCCTGGGCCGCAAGAAGGCCCATCGCGACGCGCTGCTGAGCAACCTGGCCGTATCGCTGATCAGCCACAAGCGCATCGAGACCACCCTGGCCAAGGCTCGCGCCCTGCGCCGCTTCGTGGAGCCCATCATCACCCGCAGCAAGGACGATAGCACCAGCAGCCGCCGCATGGTCTTCGCCGACCTGCAGAGCAAGGAGGCCACCGCCGCGCTCTTCCGCGACGTGGCGCCCAAGGTGGCACAGCGCCCCGGCGGCTATACGCGCATCATCAAGCTGGGGAACCGCCTGGGCGATGCCGCCGAGATGGCCATGATCGAACTGGTGGACTTCAACACGCTCTACGTGAAGGAGAAGGCCGGTGCCGAGGCGAAGAAGACCCGCCGCAGCCGTCGCAGCAGCGGCGCGAAGAATGCCGAAGGCAGCGCCGACGCGAAGCCCGAAGCCGGAGCAGAAGAAGCCAAGAGCGAGTAAGCGCTCGAACGAATCCTTTGAAGAGGCGCTCGAAAGGGCGCCTCTTCGCGTTCGGGGAATGAACGCTTTTCAACACCTGTGGAAGATCGACCATGCCCCTGAGCGCATGCCCGGGTATCTTCGCCGCCGCTCCGCGCCATGCTCATCAGCCAACGCCCCGAAGCTGTCCTCCTGCTCGCCGATGGGACGCTTTTCCGGGGCCGGGCCATCGGCGCCACAGGCACCACCGTCGGCGAGATCTGCTTCAATACCGGCATGACCGGCTACCAGGAGGTCTTCTCGGATCCGAGCTACACCGGGCAGATCATGACCATGGCCTCGCCGCACATCGGCAACTATGGCGTGAAGCAAGGCGAGGAGGAGAGCGGAAAGGTCACCATCGCGGGCCTGGTGGTGAAGAAGTACAGCGCCGTGTGGAGCCGGCCCGGTGGCACCGGATCGCTCGATGATCACCTGAAGGCCCACGGCATCGTCGGCATCAGCGACATCGATACGCGCAAGCTCGTGCGCCACATCCGCGACCACGGCCACCAGAACGCGATCATCAGCAGCAGCGAGAAGAATGTGGACGTGCTGCGCGCTAGGTTGGCCCAAGCCCCCAGCATGGCAGGCCGTGAGCTCAGCAGCCAGGTGAGCACTCGGAAGCCCTATGAGGTGGGCGCGCCCACGGCCGCCTTTCGCGTGGCCCTCGTTGACTTCGGCGTGAAGCGGAATATCGAGCGCTGCCTCGTGGAGCGCGATTGCCGCGTGCGCGTGTTCCCCATGAGCGCGTCCGTGCAGGACATGCTCGACTGGAAGCCCGATGGCATCATGCTCAGCAATGGCCCCGGTGATCCCGCGGCCATGCCTGCGAGCGTGGAGCTCGTGAAGGCCATCGTGGAAAGCGGTCTTCCCGTCTTCGGCATCTGCCTGGGGCACCAGCTGCTCGCCGAGAGCCTGGGCATGCGCACGGAGAAGATGCACCACGGTCATCGCGGCATCAACCATCCGATCAAGGACCTCACCACGGGTCGAGACGAGGTCACTTCGCAGAACCACGGCTTCGTGGTGAACCGCGCCGATGCGGAGAAGAGCACCGCCGTCGAGATCACGCACATGCACTTGAACGATGGAAGCGTCGCTGGCATCCGCCTGAAGGACCGACCCGTGTTCAGTGTGCAGTACCACCCGGAAGCCGGCCCTGGCCCGAACGACAGCCGATACCTCTTCGATCGATTCGTCGCGTTGATGAAATCGACCACCTTCCAGAAACGCCCGGTGCCGCAAACGGTTTGACCGCAGCACGAAGGCAACCCTCAACCAGCTCAACCCTCAACCAGCTTCTCCAATGGGATTGATCGCAAAAATCCAAGCACGCGAGATCCTCGATAGCCGCGGCAATCCCACCATCGAAGCGGACGTATGGACCGACAACGGGCACATGGGCCGTGCGGCCGTGCCCAGCGGAGCCAGCACCGGAGCCCACGAGGCCATGGAGCTGCGCGATGGCGACAAGAAGCGCTACCTCGGCAAGGGCGTGCGCAAGGCCGTGGAGCACGTGAACCAGACGCTCAACACCGAATTGCACGGCGCGCTCATCTCCGATCAAGCCATGATCGACAAGGCGCTGATCGGCCTCGACGGCACGCCCAACAAGAGCAACCTGGGCGCCAATGCCATCCTTGGCGTGAGCCTCGCCGTGGCCAAGGCCGGCGCCAGTGAAGCGGGTCTTCCCCTGTACCGTTATGTGGGCGGAGTGCACGCGTGCACGCTGCCCGTGCCGCTCATGAACATCCTCAACGGCGGCGCGCACGCCGACAACAAGGTGGACGTGCAGGAGTTCATGATCATGCCCGTGGGAGCGAAGCGCTTCAGCGATGGCTTGCGCATGGGCGCCGAGGTATTCCACGCGCTGAAGGCCGTTCTGAAGAAGAAGGGCCTCAGCACCAACGTGGGCGATGAGGGCGGCTTCGCACCCGACCTGCCGAGCAACGAGGATGCCTTGAAGCTGGTGATGCAAGCCATCGAATCGGCGGGCTACAAGCCGGGAGATGACATCGTGCTCGCGCTCGACTGCGCCAGCACGGAGTTCTACGACGCCAAGAAGAAGCGCTACACCCTGGAGAGCACCGGCGACGTGCTCACCAGCGATGAGATGGTGGCGATGTGGGCCGATTGGGCCAAGCGCTACCCCATCGTGAGCATCGAGGACGGCATGGCCGAGGACGATTGGGCCGGCTGGAAGAAGATGACCGATGTGCTCGGCGGCAAGGTGCAGCTCGTGGGCGACGACCTCTTCGTGACCAATACCGCGCGATTAGGCGAAGGCATCGAAAAGGGCATCGCGAACAGCATCCTCGTGAAGGTGAACCAGATCGGCACCTTGAGCGAGACCATCCAGGCGGTGGAGATGGCGCACCGCGCGAAGTACACGAGCGTGATGAGTCACCGCAGCGGCGAGACCGAGGACAGCACCATAGCCGACCTGGCCGTGGCCCTCAACTGCGGCATGATCAAGACCGGAAGCGCCAGCCGCAGCGACCGGATCGCCAAGTACAACCAGTTGCTGCGCATCGAAGAGCAGCTTGGGCCTGCCGGCATCTACCCCGGCAAGAGCCTGAGGTACGTTGGGTAGTTCGTGAAGCTGAGCGTGCGTTGGCTTGAGAGGGCAGGACACGCATTCGCCCTCTCGCCGGCTCAACGGAGTTGCGCAGCACACGATTCCCTTCGTGCCGAGCGTTGCATGGTAAACCACTGCCATGCGCGCTGCACTCGCATTATCGCTGGCCTTCGCGGCCTTGCACCTCACTGCCGTTGAATCGGAATTGGGCCGAGCGCTCCGAACGGGGCAAGTGAGCCTCACCGTGAGCGGGCTTGGCGGGCACCGCGGTGCGTGCGTGCGCGTGGATGCGGAGAACCGCACCGCCGTGCCCGTGCGCTACGTGATACCGAGCGGCTGGCGCTTCGGGAGCCAGGACAGCAGCTTGCAGGACCTTCTGGTGGTGGGGGAGCAAGTGCTGGCCCTGGCTCCCAACGGCCGTGCTTCAGTGACCTGCCGCGCGTTCTGCTGCGAGGCCAGCATGGGCGGGCCGGGCCAAGGCAGCGCATTCACCGAGGGCGCACTCGCCGATAGCGCTCTGGTGAAACTCGCACGGCACCTCGCCTCCTCGAGCTATGGTGATGATGCCGCGCAACAAGCCGTGTGGGCCGTGAGCGATGGCAATCCCATCAGCGCCATCGATACCGACGATGCCACGGCCACCAATGCCTTGCGGCAATTCGTCTCCGCGATCACCGGCCGGCCCGTGCCCTGGTACACCACGGCCTTTGCACAGGCCGAAGCGGGCCGCGCCTTCAACCCCAACGCCACGCGCGTAACGGGCCGCGTGGAGTTCCAGCAGCAGCATGCCGGGGTGCTCAGCATCGTGGTGAAGGATGCCGAAGGCCGCACCATCCATGTGCTCGACGAGGGCCGCGACCTGCGCCAGGGCAAGTACACCATCGACGTGGAAGTGACCGTTCGCAACTGGCCCACCGGCCGCTACAGCATCTGCTTCGCCACCGATGGCGTGCTGTTGAAGAAGGAGGAATTCGAGTTGTGAGAGCGGAGTTGAATGGGCATTATCGTGGCATGTGCATTGGCCTGCGCTGCGGCATGCTGGCCGGTTCCCAACCGGAGGGCGGCTTCTGCGAAGCGCGCACCTGCTGCCACACCCAGGCCAAGGTGTCGGGATTGGCGGGCACGGTATCGGTCTGCGAGAGGTAGATGGCGTAGTTGGCCATTTGGCTCAGCTTCGTGTGCGCCTCGGTGAGGTCCTCCTCCAGCTCTGTGCGGTAAGTGCGCTCATCCCAACTCGCGCGCACGGCATCGGCCAGGTAGCCCGGTATGGGGTAGTCGGCTTCCAACTCGGCCCATCTCAGGA
>CAZFBP010000211.1:0-5902 GCA_964517255.1 uncultured Chryseobacterium sp. | reverse complement strand
GATACGCCGTGATGGGCAAGCGCAGCGCCAGCGCCAGTGTGCAAACCTCCACGCAAGGCGTGCAGCCCGGCGAGCTCACCGTGAAGAGCAAGTTGTACAGCTACATGGGCCGTGTGCGCCTGCGCCCCTTGAGCGGCCGCATCAGTCCTTACGCCGAAGGCTTGTTGGGCATGCGGCAGTTCACCACTACCAGCGCGCTGGACCTGGACGATCCCACGCTCGCCGACGTGGACGACCGGCGCGCCAACGCGTGGACCGGCTGCTACGGCTGGGCCGTGGGCACGCTGGTCACCTTCGGGAAGAAGTCGCAGCTGTACGCCGAAGGCCGCGTGGAAAAAGTGTGGGGCGGGCGCGTGAGCTACGTGGACAGCGAGAGCATCAGCATAGCGCCCGATGGTGAAGTGAGCTACGGCACGCTCTCATCAGCAACGGATATGGTGACGGTGCGGCTGGGTGTTGGGGTGAAGTTCTGAGCGGCGCATGTTCGTTCCTTGCGCTCGCCGATACAATGATGGCGGGATCATGTCGCGCGAAGGTCACGGCGAACGTCCGCCCCACGAGCTACTTTCACCACCATGCCGAAGTGAACGTGATGGACGAGAACGAACTGATCGCAATGATGATCACGAACAAGACGCTCCAGCACTGACCACGCACCGAACCATGAGAACCCTCGCATCCCTATTCGCGATCGCCTTGAGCGTAATGCTGCAAGCGCAACAACCCACCATCAAAGCCCCGCACGGTGGCCAGCTTGTGCGCGCAGAAGCGCACTGCATCGAAATGGTACTGCGCGGTGATGAGGCGCGTTTCTACCTGCTGGATACGCTCGGTGCAGCCGTGCCCGCATGGGGTGGCGTGGCCTACATCCGATTCGCCGACAAGAACACCGCCAACCCCGTTTTCGAACCGATGAAGGACGGCGGCTTCCGCGTGGTGCTCACCAACCCCAACGCCTTCACGGTGGTGCCCAGCTTCAAGACCGGTTCCGGGTTCGCGAGCGCCGAGATGAGCAGCGGCCCGCGCATGATCGTGCCCGCCGTGCAACAACAGCACAACGCCAACGACGGTCACGGGCACTGATCGCTGACCGCCGATGGAACTGACCGACAAGAACACCGAGATATCGATCCATAACACACCCGAACCAAGACCCCAGAACATGAAACGCACGCTTCTTCCTCTCTTCGCCGCCGCATTCCTCTTCGCCTGCGGCACGCCCGCTGAGAACGCCACCGATACCAACAAGGATGGCACCACCATGGGCAACGACGGCGAAATGCCCGCCCACACCGAAGGCGATGGCCACGACCATGCAGATGATGCCGCGCACGAGCATTCCGAAGGTGATGGGCACGACCATGGTGATGCCGCGCACGATACCACCGACGGGCACAGCCACGACGACGGGCATACGCATTGAGCCTTGCACCGATGAGCACCGGTCTTGTCCGCACGAGCGCACTGCTCTTCACCCTGGCGATCCTCGCGCTAGGTTATACCGCCTTCGGTTTCTGGACGGCGATGATCTTCACTTCCGGCTTCGTCACGGGTTTCGTGCTCTGGTTGCTGGTCCCGGCCCGGCCAGCGTTCGGCCGTATCAAAGTGCCATACTGGCTCGCTTTCGGCCTCTTCATGGTACACCGCGTGGAAGAAAAGACGATGGGCTTCTTCGCACGACTGTCGGAGATCACCCACGTACCCACACCGGCGATCGACTCGGTGCCGGTGATCCTTCTGGTGCTGCTCTCGGTGGGCGCGTGGTTGGCCATCCCGTTCCTGGTGCCGCGCGGAAACGCGTTCGGCTACTACCTGGCGTGGACCTTCTTCGCTGCCATGGGCATCACCGAACTGGCGCATTTCATCCTTCCCCTGTTCACCGATGAGCCATACGCCTATTTCCCCGGCATGGCCAGTGTGATCTTGCTCGCACCTGTTGCGTGGTGGGGCATGAAACGCCTTGCGGCGCGGAACAACGTGCATTCGTCAACATCGCCATAGATGAGCACCGACCACGACCACTCCACCCATGCCCCTTGGCGCGCCTACCTGCCCGCCATCATCTCCTTTTTGCTGCTCATCGGCGGCATCGCCATCGATCAGTTGGCACCGCAGTTCTGGCAACAGCCGTGGTGGCGCCTCGTGTGGTACCTCGCGGCCTACCTGCCCGTGGGCTGGCCGGTGCTGGTGAGCGCGGTACGCGCCATCGGCAAGGGCGACGTGTTCAGCGAGTTCTTCCTGATGAGTTTGGCCACCATCGGCGCCTTCTACATCGGGGAGTACCCCGAGGGCGTGGCCGTCATGCTCTTCTATGCGGTAGGCGAACTGTTCCAGAACGCCGCCGTGGACCGCGCCAAGCGCAACATCCAGGCGCTGCTCGATGTACGCCCCGATACCGCGAACGTGATGCGCGATGGTGTCCCGGTGGAAACGCCCGCCGCCGAGGTGAAAGTCGGTGACATCATCCGCATCCGCGTGGGCGATCGTGTGCCCTTGGACGGTAAGCTCCTCAGCGACCAGGCCTCCTTCGATACTGCGGCCCTTACCGGTGAAAGCGTGCCGCGTACCATCGTGAAGGAAGCACCGGTGCTCGCGGGCATGATCGCCACGGACAAGGTGGTGGATATGGAAGTGACCAAGCCCTTCGGCGAAAGCAGCCTCGCACGCATCCTCGACCTTGTGCAGAACGCGGCGAAAAGCAAGTCGCCTACGGAGCTCTTCATCCGCCGCTTCGCGCGCATCTACACGCCCATCGTGGTGGCGCTGGCCGTGGGCATCGTGCTGGTGCCCATGCTCATCGTGGAACCTTACGTTTTCAATACATGGCTTTATCGCGCGCTCATCTTCCTGGTGATCTCGTGCCCTTGCGCGCTGGTCATCAGTATTCCGCTGGGTTATTTTGGTGGCATCGGCGCGGCCAGCCGAAAAGGCATCTTGCTCAAGGGCGGCAATTATCTGGACGTGCTCACCAAGGTGAACACCATCGTGATGGACAAGACCGGCACGCTCACCGAAGGCGTGTTCGCCGTGCAGGAGGTGAAGCCAGCTACGGACATCACCGAAGACCGTTTGCTGGGTGTGATCAAAGCGATGGAGACGCACAGCACGCACCCCATTGCGCAGGCGGTACTGAAACATCCGCAGGGCGATGTGGTG
This sequence comes from uncultured Chryseobacterium sp., assembly GCA_964517255.1. Taxonomy (GTDB): domain Bacteria; phylum Bacteroidota; class Bacteroidia; order Flavobacteriales_F; family PHOS-HE28; genus PHOS-HE28. The sequence continues at coordinate 2,746 of CAZFBP010000211.1, read as the reverse complement.
GGCGATGCGACGAACGTGGAAGAGATCAGTGCGCATGGCATGCGTGGCATCGTGGAAGGCAAGGAGGTGCTCGTGGGCAACACGCGCCTGCTGAAGAAATTCAACGTTGCTTACCCCGGTGAAGTGGATGCGATCGAGGACACCATCGTGGTGTGTGCCATCGGCGGTACGTATGCGGGCTACCTCACCGTGGCCGACAGGATCAAGGCCGATGCGAAGGAGACCATTGCCGAACTGAAAGCGCTTGGCGTGCGCGACATCCTGATGTTGAGCGGCGACAAAACCGCGATCACCCAGCGCGTGGGCGCTTCGTTGGGGATCACCAAGGCCTTCGGCGACTTGCTGCCCGAGGACAAAGTGACCCGGATGCAGGAAACGAAGAAGGACCCCACCGCCGTGGTTGCATTCGTGGGCGACGGCATCAACGACGCACCGGTCCTGGCCCTCAGCGACGTGGGCATCGCCATGGGCGGCAGGGGCAGCGATGTGGCCATCGAAACGGCCGACGTGGTGCTCCAGAACGATAAGCCAAGCAGCATCGCCCAAGCCATCCGCATCGGCAAGTCCACCAAGCGCGTGGTCACGCAGAACATCGTACTCGCCTTCGGCGTGAAGGCCATCGTGCTCATACTCGGCGCAGGCGGCTTGGCTACACTATGGGAAGCGGTGTTCGCGGACGTGGGCGTGGCGCTGCTGGCGATCTTGAACGCCAGCAGGGTGCGCTAGGGGCTGCACGCTGCGCTGCGGCTGTGCATTTTCAGCACCATCCGGCCTGTGGCGTCGGTGTGATATACTTGGACGCGTCCCTGCGGCACCTTCAGGCTGATCATTTCAAGTTGTTACGCTGACCTATTCATCAACCACCCCCAAACGAACAAGCCCCGGAGACCAGTCCAGGGCTTGTTCAGTAGTGTAGGTCGGTGTACTAGGCAGCCGCCGCCTCGTCCTGCTTCGTCGAGCCGCTGTCCACGATCATGCGGGCATCGAAGTACTCTTGGAAGAAGTCAGGGTTGCTCGCCTCCCACTCAGGCATCATCTTGTCCATCCGGTTGTTCAGGATCTTCATGCTGTCCTTCACCAGCGCATTGATCTCTGCGGTGGCACCCTTGCGCACGGTCAGTGCGGCGCGGGGCGAACCCACGGTGGCGGTGTATGCATCGATCGTACTCTGGTGGCCCGTCAGGTCAGCTGGCAACAAGCCGTATGCGGCCAGCGCGGCGATGATCGGGTTCGCGAGGTCGTGGATGTTCTGGCACGTCTGCGCGATGATAGCATCCCGCGTCTGCATCAGCTCGCTCCGGCTGTAATCCACCTTGTCCCGCAGCACCACATCACCCTCGTCCTCAGCATAGGCGAACATCGCCTGCGCAATGCTCAACGTCTGCTTCACCATCGCCTCCTTCTTGAAGCGTTTGTCCAGTGCGACACCTTTCAGGCTGGTCTCCTGCTTCTGTGTCGCGTTCTCAATACTACCCACGTTGAGCTTCAATTCATCGTGGGCGTTCTTGAACGGGACCAGTCCCGTCCAAACTGCAACATGCTTGGCAAGCACCTGCAGCAGAGCATAGAACATGCTCATCTTGTCTTCGTTCTGCTTGTTCATGTCAATGCCGTGTTTGTGGCAGGCATTGGAACGGAACTGAACTTCCTATAGTTACGGTAACTACAAGAAAAGTTGTCTATTGCAGCATTGACAAGGGGTTCAGAGGGGCCTATGAAGCTAACCTAGCCCTCTTTCCCTTGTTCAGATCACCTTCGGACACTTTTCAACAGCCTTTCCAACACCTCACAGATCCGTTCCGGAACATTAAAACCCCGTTCCGGTCCATCGTACTGCGATCATGGCAGCTCACAGAGCCTTTCCGGCACCTCAAACATCCTATCCGGAACCGCGCACCTCCATTCCGGCACCCACACCGCCCGTTCCGGCGCTCGAAGCGAGCATTCCGGAACCCCATCCGCCACTTCCGGCACCTCAAGCCAACCAAAAGCACCCACAATCTGCAATTCCGTCAGCCCCGGCCTCAATTCCGACCACCGCCATACCGATTACCATAAGCCACCCACCCGGCCCAGCCCCTGAACCATAAGGTCGCACAGGCGTCTCGCCTGTGCTTCAGATCCCAAGAGGCGGGACGTCTGTGCGACCTTAACGCGCCACTCCCTTCGGGCCACTGACCACTGACCACCGACCACCGACCTCTGACCACCGACCTCTGACCTCTGACCACCGACCACTGACCTCTGACCTACCAGCCAGGAACCCCAAGCCCGGGCCACCCACCAGCCAACCCACCCAGAGCCACTGAAACCAAGCCGCTCAGACCACTGAACCCCTCCCTTCGGGCCACTGACACCGACCACTGACCCCTGACCTGAAGCCACCGACCGCAAGCCGGGGCCACCCACCGGCCACCCCACCCAGAGCCACTGAACCACGCCGCTCAGACCACTGAACCCCTCCCTTCGGGCCACCGACCACCCACCACGGGCCTCCGGCCTCCAACCCCAAGTCAGAACCCACCTACTGGCCACTAGCCACGCCCACCCAACCACCTGCACACCCCATGCACTGAGGCTCGGTTGCCACCAGTAGCCTGTCATCCTCCCGAGCACCGCTCTTCCTACCTTCGTGGAACAAGCCTTCCACCCATGTCCACCGAGTCCCTCAAGCTCCAGCTGATCGAGCGCCTGCTGCAGGAGAAGGCCCGCGAGTTCGCCGTCATCGAGAGCATGGACGGCGGCA
>CAZFBP010000210.1:0-5911 GCA_964517255.1 uncultured Chryseobacterium sp. | reverse complement strand
CACGGCGATCAGAATTTCGCGCGGCTCTTGCGGCCCACTCGCTTGGTTCCGCGGATCCAGCTGTAGCGCTGGCGGTAGAAGTTCGACTGGCCACGCAGCACGTAGCTGTACGTGAAGGTCATGGTCAGGTAACTGTCGTTGTGCGTGGGGTCGCCGCGGATGTTCTCCACCGAGGATCCGTCGGCGAACTCGCGGTAACCATAATTCTCCGGCTTCGGAAGCGTGGGATCCGAGGAGACGTAATTGTTCTGATTGGCCAGTTGGTCTGCAGTACCGCCAGCGCCTCCCGGGAGCAGATCCGGATTCTTGTACGTGGTGCTCACATCGTCCAGGTAATCCGTGAAGGTGGTCCGCCATCCGATGTCGAAGCCGTAGCGGTGGCGGCGCTTCTTGGTGAAGTGCAAGCCGATGCCCGCCGGGATGCTCGCTCCGATGCTGGAGTAATTCGCCAGCTCGGTATTGTAATCGCGCAGGTTGTAGAACTGCCCTTCACGGTTGAGCTGACCTTTCGGACTATGATAGAACACCCCGGCGCCGACGAAACCGAAAAGGCGGAAGTCGGTCTTGTAGCGGCCGCGGCCTCCCACGTCATTGTCCTGGAAGATGGTGAACTCCGGCCGGATGTACCACTCGATCAGGTCGTTCCGGAAGTTCAGGTTGCGACCACGGCGCGGGCCATAGCTCTCGGTGAGGGCATCAGCGCCTTGCAAGCGCATGTACATGATGCCCGTGCTCACGGAGAACATGCGGTTCAGCTTGCGCCGGGCGAAGCCGCCCACGGCCCAGCGCGTCTGGCTGAGTTTCATGTCCCAGATGAAGTCGCGGCGGGGCTGGTCCTTGCCGCCCATCTCACCGAGGTAGTTGGCGCCGCCCAAATGGAGGCCAATGTCCCACGCGTATTGGGCGGAGGCGGGCGCCAGGGTCAGAAGCGCTGCTGAAGCGAGAAGGGGTCGAAGTGTAGCCAAGCGCATGCTCAGGGCTTGAAGTCGTGAGAGTTGACGGGCAAACATAGCAAACAAGCCCGAGTGGTCGGGGCTTCGAGGCCGACAGCTTTTTCAACAATCAAACGCTTGGGCGCCGCCGGGGTCCATAGGCCTAGATTTGACGCCCCTTTGGGGCCATTCATGGGCAATCGGATCACTGCTCTTTTCGGAATCGAGCACCCCATTATTCAGGCGGGCATGATCTGGTGCTCCGGTTGGCGCCTGGCCGCAGCGGTGAGCAATGCTGGTGGACTGGGCCTGATCGGGGCCGGCAGCATGTACCCGGAGGTTCTGCGCGAGCACATCCGCAAGTGCAAGTCGGCCACCAGCCGGCCGTTCGGGGTGAACGTGCCCATGATCTACCCGGACATCGATAAGCACATGGCCATCATTGAGGAGGAAGGCGTGCCCATCGTGTTCACCTCGGCGGGCAACCCGGCCACTTGGACGGCCAAACTGAAGGACCGTGGAATCAAGGTGGTGCACGTGGTGAGCAGCGTGAAGTTCGCGTTGAAGGCCCAACAGGCGGGGGTGGATGCCGTGGTGGCCGAAGGCTTCGAGGCCGGCGGTCACAATGGTAGAGACGAGACCACGACCATGGTGCTCGTACCCATGGTGGCCGATGCGCTGATGATACCTGTGATCGCCGCTGGTGGCATCGCCGACGGCCGCAGCATGCTGGCCGCGATGGCGCTTGGCGCCGATGGCGTACAGGTGGGCAGCCGCTTCGTCTGTTCGGAGGAAAGCTCAGCGCACGATGCCTTCAAGCAACGGGTGACCGAGGCTGGCGAGGGGGACACCCTGCTCACGCTGAAGGAGATCACTCCGGTGAGGCTGCTGCGGAACGGATTCTTCGAGCAAGTGCAGGCCGCCTACGCACGTAGCGCATCCACCGAGGAGCTCAAGGCACTGCTCGGCCGCGGCCGGGCCAAGCGCGGCATGTTCGAGGGCGACCTGGTGGAAGGCGAACTGGAGATCGGGCAAGTGAGCGGGCGTTTGGGGGAGATCCTGCCGGCAGCGCGGATCCTGGAGAACATGGTGGCCGAGTTCGAGGTGGCACGCAAAGAACTGCGCGAGACCTGATGAGCATTTGGCAGCGCCGGCAACAAGTGCCTATGCGGCAGCGTCTTAGTAGCATGATGCGCATCCGGATTCCGCGCGCGGCGCTGCTGGGCCTCGGACTCGCTCCGGCGTTCGCGGCCTTCGGCCAGGCGTTGGACCCGCCCATTCCACGCTGCGCATCGGTGAACGTGAGCGGCGACGTGACGCTCTCCTTCACACCGCCCGCTGATCCCGGTGGTGCCTGTGCCCAGTACGACATCTGGCACGCAACCACGCCTTTGGGGCCCTTCGCCCTACTGGCCACCTTGGCCTGTGGCACCAGCACTTTCCCCCACATGGGAGCCGCAGCTGGCAGCGGGCCGCAGTACTACTACATGACCTCCACGACCAATGCTCTTCCCCCGGAGGTCTCTGTGCCCAGCGACACCATCGCCACCATCTTCCTGCAGGTCTCGCAGAGCACGCCCTTGGGCAGCGCCGACCTCAGTTGGAACGCGCCAGCCACATCGGCCACAGCCGCATCGGACTTCACCATTTGGCTGGAGCATCCTGTGGGAACTTGGAGCCAGATCGCCACGGTAGGCGACACGGTGTTCAGCTTCTCCTGGGAGGTGGACATCTGTGAGGACTCGCTCACCTTCCGCGTGGGCCTGGCCGATGCCAATGGCTGCGTCTCCTTCAGCAACCGCGATGGCGAGGTCTTCAACGATGTCACCCCGCCCTCGGTGCCGGTAATCACCGCCGTGAGCGTTGACAGCACCAACGGCTTGAGCACGCTGAGCTGGACACCGAGTCCGCAGGCGGACACCGACGGCTACATCATCGTGTACAACGGCCCCGGCGGCGCGGTGATCATCGATACGGTCTTCGGCCAGTTCAACAACACCTACCAATGGCCAGACAGCTGGCCCTTCGGCGGACCGGAGAGCTTCTCAGTGGCCGCATTCGATACGTGTTTCACTGGCAGCCCCCCGAGCCCCAACACCAGCGCCACGGGCGCCTCGCACAGCACCATGTACGCGCGCACCGAGTATGACAAGTGCGCCTCCCGTATTCAAATCACTTGGTCGCAGTACGTGGGTTGGTCGCCGCAGAGCATTCAATTGCTGGTGCAGTTCAATGGCGGCACCTGGGCCATCCTGGCCAACCTGCCGGGCAGCGCGCTGAGCTACGATCACTTGGTTCAGCCTGGAAACACCTACTGCTACATCGTGAAGGCCATCGAAGGCCCCGGACTGGCCTCATCGCTGAGCAACAAGACCTGCCGTGTCAGCGAATACCCCACATTGCCGGTGGGCAATTATGTGCGCACGGTCACCGTTACCGGGCCCAGTTCCATCGCCGTGATCGATAGCACCGACTTCAACGCAGAGGTGGGCGGCTACCGTCTTGAACGCTCCAGGAACGGCGCGGCGTACACGCTGGTGGCCACCTTCCTGAGCACGGCCGGCCCCGTGATCACTTACACCGATGCCGACGTGGACCCCGCGCTGAACGGCTACCGCTACCGCATGCAGGTGCTCGACAGCTGCGGCCGTGCCAGCGTGACCAGCAATCTGGGCGCGAACATGGTGCTGCAAGCCGAACCTGGCCTCGATGGCATTAACCGGCTGCGCTGGAACGGCTACATCCAATGGGCTGGTGCCGTAGGCGGCTACGCCATTCACCGCAGCGTGGCCGGTGGCGCCTTCGAGCTGATCGCGGTCATCCCCAACGACCCGTGGGAGTATGCCGACGATGTGAACGCCTTCGTTTCCCAGACTGGCGACTTCTGCTACTTCGTGCAGGCCCTGGAGGCGGGCAACCCTTCGGGGATCAACGCCACTTCAGAGAGCAACAGCGCCTGCGCGTACCAGCAGGAACTGGTGTTCATCCCCAACGCATTCATCATTGGCAGTCCCATCGAGGGAAGGCGCGAGATCAAGCCCGTCCTTGGCTTCAGCGACCCCACGGAGTACCGCTTCCTCATCATCAACCGCTGGAACCAGACCATCTGGGAGACACAGGACCCCGAGGTGGGCTGGGACGGCGTGGTGGGCAGCCAGGTGATGCCGCAGGGGATCTACGCCTATTACTGCAGCGTGCGCAACGGCGCGGGACGCCTGGTGGTGAAGCGGGGCACGGTGCTGCTCCTTCGCGAGGATTAGCAACGGCCTTTGGCCGAGGTGGCTACCTTTGTGCATGGAACAAACGGCAGCCGCGGCGCCCACGAAGGGTGCCACCAACTCAATGGCCAACGGCAAGGCCAATAGCAGCAAGATCATGGGGGAGGGGCTCACGTACGACGACGTGCTGCTCGTGCCCGCCTACAGCGAAGTGCTTCCGCGCGAAGTGGACATCCGCTCCTATTTCTCCCGCAACATCCGCCTCAACGTGCCCGTGGTCTCCGCCGCCATGGACACGGTGACCGGCGCCGAGCTGGCCATCGCCATCGCGCAGTCGGGGGGCATCGGCGTGATCCACAAGAACCAATCGGTTGCCGAACAGGCCGCGGAGGTGCGCCGCGTGAAGCGCAGCGAGAGCGGCATGATCATGGATCCCGTGAAGCTCGACGAGGGCGCGAACGTCGGTGATGCGCTGCGCCTGATGGCCGAGAACAAGATCGGCGGCATACCCGTGGTGAATGATGCAGGACTGCTCGTGGGCATCGTCACCAACCGCGACCTGCGCTTCGAGAAGAAGATGGCCCGGCCCGTGGCCGAGGTGATGACCTCCAAGAACATCGTCACCGCCAAGCCGGACACCACCATGGCCCAGGCCGAGGAGATCCTGCAGGACCACAAGATCGAGAAGCTGCCCGTGGTGGATGCCAAGGGCTTGCTCGTGGGCCTCATCACCTACAAGGACATCATCAAGCTGAAGCAGCGCCCCAACGCGTGCAAGGACAGGATGGGCCGCCTGCGCGTGGCCGCCGCCATCGGCATAGCGGGCGACACAGTGGACCGTGCCAAGGCCCTTGTTGACGCGGGTGTGGACGCGCTGGTGATCGACACCGCGCACGGCCACACCAAGGGCGTGATCGAGATGGTGAAGCGGGTGAAGGCCGCTTTCAAGAACGTGGATGTGGTGGCCGGCAACATCGCCACGGCGGAAGCGGCGCTGGCATTGGTGGAGGCCGGCGCCGACGCGGTGAAGGTGGGCATCGGGCCGGGCAGCATCTGCACCACGCGCGTGATCGCCGGCGTTGGCGTGCCGCAACTCACGGCTGTGATTGATTGCGCGTCCGCCCTTGCCGGCAGCGGCGTGCCGGCCATCGCCGATGGCGGGATCCGCTACACCGGCGACATCGTGAAGGCCCTGGCGGCCGGAGCCGGCACCGTGATGGTGGGCAGCATGTTCGCGGGCGTGGAGGAGAGCCCCGGCGAGACCATCATCTACGAGGGCCGCCGTTTCAAGTCGTACCGTGGCATGGGCAGCATCGAGGCCATGCAGCATGGCAGCAAGGACCGCTACTTCCAGGACATGGAGGACGATATCCAGAAGCTGGTGCCCGAAGGCATCTCAGGCCGCGTTCCTTACAAGGGCAAGCTGGCCGAGGTGGTGCATCAGCTCGTGGGCGGCCTGCGCGCGGGCATGGGCTATTGCGGCGCGGCCGACATGGACGCGCTCAAGGGCGCGCGCTTCATCCGCATCACGCAGGCCGGCGTGAAGGAGAGCCATCCGCACGATGTGTACATCACGCGGGAGGCGCCGAATTACAGCCACCATTGAGGGCCTTCCGGCTCCGTCGGTTGCGGAATCAGTGATCAAGGAACTCCTTGAAGCCAGGATGGCGCAGGATTTCGACCGCGACCACGACGGTCATGATCGCGGAGAAGAGCCACCCCGCTATTTGCCACGTCCGTGCGAGCGGCCACTGCTGAACC
>CAZFBP010000209.1:0-5932 GCA_964517255.1 uncultured Chryseobacterium sp. | reverse complement strand
GAAGCGCGTCTGCGGCATGGGCCCTTCGAAGGCATCCACCAGCAGGATCACGCCATCGGCCATGTTCAGCACGCGCTCCACCTCGCCGCCGAAGTCGCTGTGGCCGGGGGTGTCGATGATGTTGATCTTGATGCCCTTGTAACGCACGCTCACGTTCTTCGCCAGGATGGTGATGCCGCGCTCACGCTCCAGGTCGTTGTTGTCCAGCAGCAGGTCCTTCACTTCCTCGTTCACGCGGAAGAGCTGGCATTGGTGGAGGATCTTGTCCACCAGCGTCGTCTTGCCGTGGTCGACGTGGGCGATGATGGCGATGTTGCGGAGCTCGGTCATGGGCAGGCCTGCGAAAAGGCGCGCGAATGTAGGCGATTGAAGCGTGCCGGGTATGTGGCCGCAGAGGCGCGGAGGCGCAGAGGTGCGGCCGTTAGGAGGAATTGGCGCTCGCGCGAAGCGTGCACCTGTGGGCTAGCGCTTCGCCGCCTCGGACTTGAACTTGGCGATGGCCTTGCGCGTGAACTCCGAGAGCACCAGCCACCCGCTGATCCTGGCGCGCTCGATCAGCAGCGCATCCCAGTCCTCGGTGCCTTTCCACATCACCTGTTTGATGTCGGCCATGGCCTCGGGGCTGTATGCCGCAAGCTCCTTGGCGTGCGCATCGATGCGCGCGTCCAGGGCCTCCACCGTATCGAACACCTCGGCATAGATGCCATGCTGCTCGCACCATTGCGCGCTGCGCCGTGCGGCAGGCGTGGCGCTGAGCAGGCCGAAATGCCCCGTGCCCACTTTGCGTTCCACCGCAGGACCCACCACGAAAGGACCGATGCCCACGGCCAATTCGCTGAGGCGCGCACTGGCGCTGCTGTGGGCGTAGGCGATGTCCACCGCGCAAGCCAGGCCCACGCCGCCACCCACGCAATGGCTGTGTATGCGTCCGATGACGAAGACCGGCGCGGTGCGGATGGCGTTGATCACGTGCGCGAAGCCGCTGAAGAAGGCGAGTCCGCCCTCCGCATGGTCGATCGCCACCAGTTCATCGAAGCTGGCGCCGGCGCAGAAGGCCTTGTCGCCATCGCTGCGCAGGATGATCACGCGCGTGCTCGCATCCTTGCCCGCTGCCATGATCGCCTCGGCGATGCCGCGCAGGATGTGGCCCGGCAGGCTGTTGCTCTTCGGGTGGTGGAAGGTGACCGTGGCGATGCCGCCTTCGGTGGTGGACTTCACGTAGCCGTCGCTCATGCGGCGAAGGTCGGTACCGCGTGGAAAAGATCCTGCCCGGCCCCTTGCCCGGGACTTGGCATGCGATTTCCTTCGCTGCCGGCGTTCACCAACCATGCGCTCATCATCCTTGCTCTCATTCGCGCTGATCGCCACGCTGCTGAGCATGCGCCACGACGCTTCCGCCCAGCTCACGCTCGGTTTCGACCCGGCTGAGGCGCGCGACCTGATCGCGCTCTGCGCCACGCACACCTTCCAGGACCTCTACGGCGACGATTCAGCGATCATCCCTGCCGGCTACGTGCGCGTGTACGAATCGCCGGTGATGGGCATGGACAACAAGTTCCAGCTCTTCCGCAAGGGCGACATGGCCGTGCTGGAGATCCGCGGAAGCACCGCCAACCCGATGAGCTGGATGGAGAATGTGCAGGCCGCCATGATCCCCGCGCAGGGCACCATCCGCATCAACGAGCGGCCGTTCAAGTACCGCTTCGCGAAGGACACCGCCGCTTCGGTGCATGCCGGCTACACGCTCGGCCTTGCCTGCCTGGCGAACGACATGCTCGCGCGCCTGAACAGTCTGGCTGAGAACGGCGTGCGCGATGTCCTGCTCACCGGGCACAGCCAGGGCGGCGCGCTCACGCTGCTGCTGCGCGCCTACCTGCACCATCTTCCGAAGGGGGTCGTGGACAAGCGGCTGCGCTTCAAGACCTACGCATTCGCCCATCCGATGGTGGGCAACAAGGTCTTCGTGGAGGAATTCACGGCGGCGATGGCTTCGGGCCTGGGCTGCCACATCATCGTGAACCCGGCCGATCCCGTGACGCACATGCCGCTCACGTACGATGATGGCCGCCTAGTGAGCGCGGAGCGTGTCTTCGCGGTGATGACCGGGAGGGAAGAACTGGACCTCAAGGGCCGCGCGCGCTCGGCGGCCATACGCCTGTTCCGCAACACGCTCAGCGGCCTCAGCACGGCGATCAGCGAATCGGTGGAGAAGCGGGTGGCCGGCACCGTGGGCGATGTGGAGATGCCGCCCTATCGGGCCGAGATCAATTACATGCCCATGCCATCGCGGGTTGAGATTCCGCCCTTCGCGTATCCCGTCATGCTGAAGGACAGCACGATCCTGGATGACCCCGACCGGATGCGCGCCGAGCCGCGCGACAAGGATGGACGTTTCCTCAACGAGGAGCTGTACTACAAAGAGCCGATGTTCTACCAGCACAAGCCCTACAACTACCACGTGGGCGTGCTGCAGCGCTGGCACCCGATGGAGTACGGTGCGTTGGAGAAGAAGTGGCTGCCGGAGAATCTGTGAGGACGAACGGGCGGATCACAGGCTCAATAAGTCCTTGAACCGCGCCGCCTGCCTGCGGCTCACCTCAATGGCTTCGGGCTCGCCGTCCTTGCCGTTGTGCTTCAGCTTCACCATGAGGCCGCCGCTGAACCAGGGCTCGATCTTGTCCACCCAGCGCAGGTTGATGATGTGCTTGCGGTTGGCGCGGAAGAAGACCAGCGGATCGAGTTTCTCTTCGAGCTTGTTCAGTGAGCGCAGCACCAGCGGCTTCTGGTCGCTGAAGCGCACGCGCACGTAGTTGCCCTCGCTCTCGAAGTAGCGCACGTCCTTCAGCGTCACGAACCAGCACTTCTCGCCGTCCTTGAGGAAGATCTGGTCGTCGGCATGGAGGATCTCGCGCTGCGGCACGCCCTCTTCGCTCTTGTGCGGCAGTTTGCTGATGGCGGCGGCGAGGCGCTCGGGGTCCACGGGCTTCATCACGTAATCGAGCGCGTTCACCTTGAAGGCTTCGAGCGCGTGCTCGTCGTAGGCCGTCACGAAGATCACGTGCGGCGCATGGTCCAGGGCTTCGAGCAGCTGGAAGCCCGTGCGGCCCGGCATGTTGACGTCGAGGAAGAGCAGGTCGGGCTTCTTCTCGGCGATCAGGGCCTCGGCCTCGTCGGCGTTGGCCGCTTCGCCGACCACCTCGATGCCCTCGTGCTTCTCGAGCAGGGAGAGGAGTTCCTTGCGCGCGAGGCGCTCGTCGTCGATCACTAGGGCTTTCATGTTTCGGAAGGTTGAGGGTTGCAGGTTGACATGGGTGCAGGTTGAGGGTTGTGGTTGATGTCGGCTGAGTGTTGATGTTGAGGACATGACCCTCAACCTCCCCTCAACCTACAGCCTGGGTTCAACCTGAGTTCAATGGCAGTTCCACTTCGGTGAGCACCATGCCCTGGTGGTTGCCGATGCGCATGGAGGCCTTGCCTCCGTAGATGAGCTCCAGGCGGCGGCGCGTGTTGCGCAGGCCGATGCCGGTGCCGTTCACCTGGCCGGGCTCGTAGTGGCCGCTGTTGCGCACCGAGAGCACCACGCCCTCCAGGCCGCGATGCGCGCCCACCACCAGGTCGCCGCCTTGCGGCAGGCGGGCCACGCCGTGCTTCACCGCGTTCTCCACGAGCGTCTGCAGCAGCATGGGCGGCACCGGCTCGCGGTCCAGGCCCTCGTCCACCTCGAAGCGCACGCGCAGGCGCTCCTCGTAGCGCATGGCCTCCAGCGCGAGGTAGTTCTTCACGATGTCGAGCTCTTCGCCGAGCGGCACGGTGCGGCGCTTCACGGTGCTCATGGCGTTGCGCAGGATGGCGCTGAGCTGCGTGATGGCGCGCTTGGCCTGGGCGGGGTCCTCATCGATGAGCGCGCGGATGCCGTTGAGCGCGTTGAACATGAAGTGCGGGTTCATCTGCGCGCGCAGGGTGTTCAGCTGGTTCTCGCGGCTGGCGGTCTCCAGGCGCAGGTTGCGGATCTCCTCGCGGCGGTGGCGGATGAAGTAGCCGTAGGCGAAGTAGAGGAAGCTCCACACCGCCAGCAGCGCGCTCCAGTTCACCACGCGGCCCACATGCTCCAGCGGCTCGCGGCCCAGCACCGCATCAAGGCCGCCGAGCGCGAAGGAGACCAGGGCGCCCTCGATCACGAAGGCCACGATGCCGTGGATCGCCGAGGCCAGCGCGATGCGCGGAAGCACCATGCCGATGGGCCGCTCGAGCCAATGCCGCTTGATGATGGACCGCCGCAGCAGATGACTCACGCCGATGCCGGTGAGCAGCTCCGGCAGCAGCACGTCCCACAGGCGCGGGTCGTAGGTGCCATCGATGTAGCTGGCCACCAGGCTCAGGCCGAAGTAGAGCCCCCAGCCCAGCACTTGCGCCGACCAATAGACCGCCCCGCGCGGAATGCGCGAGAGCGGTCTGGGGCGCGGGGCATCCATGGCAGCCCTGCCTTCGGCAGGCAGGCGTGAAAGTTACCCGCGGCGCCCCGCTCCACCGCGCCGATCCATGAGCGGCGAAGGCGCGCGACGAGAGGACCCGCGCTGCGCCTGGGGCTACCTTGCGAGCGCCATGAATTTCCTCGGCCATCTCTACTTGAGCGGTGATGATCCGCTGGTGATCACCGGCAACTTCATGGCCGATGCGGTGAAGGGCCGCGACCTGAGCCGCTTCGCGCTGCCGGTGCAGGAGGGCATCCGGCTGCATCGCCGCATCGACAGCTTCACCGACCGGCCGCGCGCCGACCATGCGGGGCGCGCCGCCTTGCGCGCGCACGCCGGCCGCTATGCGCCGGTGGTGATGGACCTCTTCTACGACCACCTGCTGGCGCGGCAGTGGGAGCGGTGGCACGCCGAGCCGCTGCCGGCGTTCGCGCAGCGCATGTACCGGTTGCTGCGCGCCCATGCGCAGCTGATGCCCGAGCGCACGCAGCGCATGCTGCCTTACATGATCGCTCGCGACTGGCTCACGCGCTACGCCGGGCTCGATGGCCTGGGCGAGGCGCTGCACGGCCTTTCGGTGCGCGTGCCGGGCGGCGCGGCCATGGCCGGCGCGGAGCGCGTGATGGCCGAGCACCTGCGGTACTTCGAGGACGAGTTCGATGCCTTCCTCCCCGCCCTGCGCGAGCACATCGCGGTGCCGGCATGAAGCGCCGCTGGTGGGTCTTCGTGGCGGCTTCGGCCGCCTTCATCCTGGTGTACGCGCTGGCGCGCTGGAGCTGGAGCGCCGATCGCGGGCCACGGCCCTGGGATGGCCCTGCCGCCGCGCGCGACCTCGACGCGATCAGCGCCGACACCTTCCGCGTGCTGGTGGTGCGCGACCCCATGGTGTGGGAGATCGGCCCGGATGGCGAGCGCGGCCTGGTCTGGGAGTGGCTCCAGCGCTTCGCACGGAAGCAGAAGTTGATGGTGAAGGCCGTGCCGATGGAGCATGCCGACAGCCTGCTCGCCGCGTTGTGGGAGGGCCGGGGCGATGCCATTGCCGCGCCCATGCACCTGGATCGCGCCGAGCAGAAGCACTTCCATCGCATGGAGCCCTTCGCGCTGTGCGACCCCATGCTGGTTCGCTTGCGCCAGGAGGAAGGACCTGATGCCGACGCGGCCACCATCGCCGATGCGGGCGATAGCGCCGGGGTGGCGCAGGCTTCGCCCTTCGCGCATGCCGAGTACCAAGGCTGGAAGCACGGCGCGCCCGAGCGGGCCATCGATGCGGCGGCCACCGAAGAGGACCTCTTGATCGAGGTGCTGCTGGGGCGCCGGAGCACGGCGATCGTATCGCGCCAGCTCGCCCAGCACGATGCCGCGCGCTTCCCGGCGCTGCAGTTCGAGGGGCCGCTGGGCACCGCCGTGCCCTGGGGCCTGGTGGTGCGCCGCGACGCGGAGCAGCTGCGCGCCGCGCTGGC
>CAZFBP010000208.1:1196-5977 GCA_964517255.1 uncultured Chryseobacterium sp. | reverse complement strand
CACGTGCAGCACACGGCGCCCTTGCACGCGTATGGCACATCGAGCCCAGCATTCAGCGCCGCATCCAGCACGGCATCGCCCTTCGCATTAATCTTCAGTTCATGCTCGCGGCCATCCATGATCACCTTCACATCGGCCACGCCCATGAATGAGCCCCCGGTGCCGTGCGAATGGTCTGTTCCCTTCTTCGCCTCGTTGCTCACCGGCGCGCCGAAGAGCTCGATGTGGATGCGCTTCTTGTCCACCCCCAATTTCTCCAGCGCCTCGCTCACGTTCACCATCATCTGTTCCGGGCCGCAGATGAAGTACTCGTTGGTGTCGCTGTCCGTCACGAACCGCTTCACCAGATCCACCGCTTTCTCGGTGGTGATGCGCCCGTTGAAGAGTCTGTCCTCATCGAGGCCTTTGGTCAGGATGTGCAGCACGTCGAGCCGGCCCGCGTACTGCTGCTTCAGCTCCTCCAGCCGCTGGCGGAAGATGATGCGGTCCACATCCGTGTTCCCATAGAAGAGGGTGAAGCGGCTCTTCGGCTCCGTGCGCAGCACGGTCTTGAGGATGCTGAGGATGGGCGTGATGCCGCTGCCTGCCGCGAAGGCCACGAATTGCCGCTCCCTGGCCGGGTCGAGCGTGGTAGTGAAGCTGCCCATCGGCGTCATCACCTCGATGCTCATGCCAGCCTTCAACTTGTCCACCAGTTGCGTGCTGGCGCGGCCGTGCGGGACCTTCTTCACCGCGATGCGGAACTGCTCCGCGTCCAACGGGCTGCTACAGATGCTGTACGAGCGGCGCAGGTCCTCTCCGTTCACCGTGAGCTTCAGCGTCACGTACTGCCCGTGCTGGAAGGCGAATTGCGTGCGCAGCTCCGGTGGCACATCGAAACCCACCACGATGCACTCCGGCGTTTCCTGGTGGATGTCGGCTACACGCAGCGTATGGAAATGGGCCATGCGGTTGTTGGTCATCGGAAAGCGGGCAAAAATAGATGCGGCAGGACTGGCGCAGACCCGATGAACCGTCGTCGGCGCAGGATTGTTCGCCGCATGAGTGCACTCAGGGCCGATGCGTGCCCCGCCCCTACTTTAGCCAACCGAAAAAGCGCCCGCGATGACCGAAGTGAAGAACCTCGAGGACCTCTTCCAAGCCAAGATCGACGCCGACCTGAAGATCGAGCCGAAGGACTGGATGCCGGAGAAGTACCGCAAGACCCTGGTGCGCCAGATCAGCCAGCATGCGCACAGCGAAGTGGTGGGCATGCTCCCCGAGGGCAACTGGATCACCCGCGCGCCGAGCCTGCGGCGCAAAGCCATCCTGCTGGCCAAGGTGCAGGACGAGGGCGGCCATGGGCTCTACCTGTACAGCGCTTGCGAAACGCTGGGCATCGGCCGCGACGAACTCATTGAGCAGCTCCTCACGGGGAAAGCGAAGTACAGCAGCATCTTCAACTACCCCACCTTGAGCTGGGCCGACATCGGTGCCATCGGCTGGTTGGTGGATGGTGCCGCCATCATGAACCAAGTGATGCTCTGCCGCACCAGCTACGGTCCCTATGCCCGTGCCATGGTGCGCATCTGCAAAGAGGAGAGCTTCCACCAGCGCCAGGGCTACGAGATCATGGCCGTGCTGGCGAAAGGCTCACCCGAACAGAAGGAGATGGCGCAGGATGCCCTCAACCGTTGGTGGTGGCCCAGTTTGATGATGTTCGGCCCTACGGATGCCAACAGCCCGCATAGCGCGCAGAGCATGAAGTGGAAGATCAAGCGCCAGAGCAACGACGAGCTGCGCCAGACCTTCATCGACCGTACCGTGCAACAGGCGGAGGTGATCGGCCTCAGCATCCCCGACCCGGACCTGAAGTGGAATGAAGCCACCCAACACTACGACTGGGGCGCCATCGACTGGACCGAATTCAACAATGTAGTGGCCGGCAATGGCCCCTGCAACAAGGAACGCCTGGCAGCACGCGACAAAGCCCACAACGATGGCGCTTGGGTGCGTGAAGCAGCACTGGCCTACGCCTCCAAGAAGGCCAAACGCAAAGCCGCCTGATCCGCTCCGACTGCGGATATCCGACCAACAACACTGTACCGTCGATCCATCGGGTCGACCTCCCACTCACCGGAAACCAATGAGCAACAACCCCAACAACTGGCCCCTCTGGGAGATCTTCATCCAGAGCAAACGCGGCTTGGAGCACAAGCACGTGGGCAGCCTGCACGCCGCCGACCCCAAAATGGCCATCGAGAACGCCCGCGATGTGTACACCCGCCGTCAGGAAGGGAACAGTATCTGGGTGGTGCTCGCTGAGCATGTGCATGCCTCGCGTCCGGAGGATGC
The DNA here is from genome assembly GCA_964517255.1 of uncultured Chryseobacterium sp. Taxonomy (GTDB): domain Bacteria; phylum Bacteroidota; class Bacteroidia; order Flavobacteriales_F; family PHOS-HE28; genus PHOS-HE28. The sequence goes on along the minus strand of CAZFBP010000208.1, from coordinate 3,643 downwards.
CGAGAGCTTCTACGACCCTGCCGACGACAAGGTGTACCGCCACCCCACCTTCTACACGATGCCTGAGGGCGCGAAATACATCTGAAGGTTGCAGGTTGATGGTTGACCATGGTTGAGGGTTGAACCCCAACCCCCAACCCCACCAACCTCCAACTCCCAACCTGCCTGTGCAATGAGCAACGCGCTTTTCCAATACACCCTCCGCCTCGCCGACGACCTTCTCATCCTGAGCCAACGTTTGGGTGAATGGTGCGGACACGGCCCCATCCTAGAGGAGGACATCGCACTCACCAACCGCGCGCTGGACCACCTCGGCGAAGCCCGCAACCTGCTCACCTACGCCGGACAGGTGGAAGGCAAGGGCCGCTCCGAGGATGACCTCGCCTATCTGCGCATGGAACGGCAGTACACCAACGCGAAACTGTTGGAACAGCCCAACGGAGACTACGCCCACACCATGGTGCGCAGCTTCCTCTTCGATGCCTACCACCTGCCGTTGATGCAGGCGCTGACCAAGAGCAGCGACGCACAACTCGCGGCCATCGCGGGCAAAAGCGTGAAGGAGGCCACCTATCATCTGCGCGCAAGCAGCGAATGGATCATCCGCTTCGGCGATGGGACCGAGGAGAGCCACCAACGCGCCCAAGCCGCCCTTGACAACCTGTGGACCTACACCGGCGAACTCTTCGAGAGCGATGCCGTGCTGGAGGAGATGACCAAGGCGGGAATTGCACCGGACATCGCCGCCATCAAAGAAAGCTGGAGCAAGACCGTGGACCAGGTGCTTTCCGAAGCCACGCTGAAGCGCCCCACCGATGCCTTCATGATGACCGGCGGCCGCAAGGGCTTGCACAGCGAGCACATGGGTTTCATCCTGGCGGAGATGCAGCATGTGACGCGGGCGTATCCGGGCGTGGAGTGGTGAGAATACGCTCCGCTGAGGTGCAAGGACGCAAAGGCCGCAGATGAATTGCCCGCTCCGCGCTCCCTGCGCCTCCGCGCCTCTGCGGTGAATGAAATTCGCAATGATCACCAAACACCGCATCCTCGAGCTCCTCGACTACGTGAAGGACCCGGAGATCCCGGCCATCAATGTGCTGGAGCTGGGTGTGGTGCGCGGCGTGGAGGTGGAAGAGAGCGGCAAGGCCATCGTAACCATCACCCCCACCTACACCGGCTGCCCGGCCATGGACGTGATGGCGGCCGACATCAAGAAGGAACTGCTGGAAGCCGGCGTGCCCGAAGTGGAAGTGAAGCTGACCCTCTCCCCCGCCTGGACCACCGACTGGATCACCGACGAAGGCAAGCGCAAGCTGAGGGAATACGGCATCGCCCCGCCGGAGAAAAGCGCCGACATCCGCGCGCTGAAAGGGGAACAGCCCGTGGTGCATTGCCCGCAATGCGGCTCGAAGAACACTTCGATGCTAAGCGCATTCGGCTCAACGGCGTGCAAGGCGCTGTGGAAGTGCAACGATTGCCTGGAGCCTTTTGATCAGTTCAAGTGCTTGTAACTTGCGGGCACGAAACCGCAGCAGCCATGACCCAACGCACTTACCGCGTCCTCCTGACTCAAGAGCCGGAAGGCGGCTTCACGGTTACGGTTCCTGCGTTGCCGGGTTGCGTGACCTACGGCGAAACGGTTGATCATGCGCTCAGCATGGCCAAGGAAGCGATTGAATTGTACGTGGAGACCCTTGAAGCCGAAGGCTCCCCCATTCCTGACGATAGCCGCACGCTTGAGTATTCACTGGTCGTCGCGGCGTAATGGCCAAGACACCGGCTGTGACCGCTGCGGAGCTGATCCGCATCCTGAAGGCCCACGGCTTCGAGTTCATTCGCGCCAAAGGCTCGCACCAGATCTTCAAGAACAGGACGACAGGAAAGATGACTGTTGTGCCCATGCACAAGGGAGACCTTCCCAAGGGGACACTTCTTGCCATCCTTGGGCAGGCAGGCATCGACAAAGAGAGCCTAAGCTGAGCCCCCTACTTTCGCCGCCCGATGCCTACCGGGCGCAAATACTCCGTCGATCCCGCGCGCCTCGATGACGTTGCGAGCGAGCCGCTCTTCGCTGCCGTTTCGGCAGAAGCGGCCAAGCAGGGCATCCCTGCATTCGCCATTGGCGGCTACGTGCGCGACCGCCTGATCGGACGCCCGTGCAAGGACATCGATTTCGTAGTAGAAGGTGATGGCATCGCCTTCGCGCAAGCCGTGGCCCTGCGACTCGATGCAGGCCATGTGCATGTGTTCAAGAATTTCGGGACAGCGATGTTCATGCACGGCGATGAACAGGTGGAATTCGTTGGCGCGCGCAAGGAGAGTTACAGCCGAAACAGCCGCAAGCCGGAGGTGGAGCCGGGCACCATCCAAGATGACCAGCAGCGCCGCGATTTCACCATCAACGCGCTGGCCATCTCGCTCAACCAAGGCAGCCTCGGCGCGCTGGT
>CAZFBP010000208.1:0-1096 GCA_964517255.1 uncultured Chryseobacterium sp. | reverse complement strand
GAGGAGAAATTCGGCATCGGCCACAAGGACAACTTCTACCACACGCTGCAGGTGCTCGACAATGTGTGCGCGAAGAGCAAGGACCTCTGGCTGCGCTGGGCCGCCGTGCTGCACGACATCGCCAAGCCCGCCACCAAGCGCTTCGAGCCCGGCCACGGCTGGACCTTCCACGGGCACGAGGACAAAGGCGCACGCATGGTGCCCAAGATCTTCCGCCGCCTGAAGCTGCCCCTGGATGAGCAGATGAAGTTCGTGCAGAAACTGGTGGCGCTTCACCTGCGGCCCATCGCGCTCACCAAAGAAGAGGTCACCGACAGCGCCATCCGCCGTTTGCTCTTCGACGCGGGTGACGACATCGATGCGCTCATGATCCTCTGCCGCGCAGACATCACCAGCAAGAACGAGAAGAAGAAGGACCGCTACCTGCGCAACTACGAGCTGGTGATGCAGAAACTGAAGGACGTGGAGGAGAAGGACCGCGTGCGCAATTTCCAGCCGCCCATCACCGGCGAGGATATCATGCGCGCGTTCAACGTACCCCCTTGCAAGCTCATCGGCGACATCAAGACGGTGATCAAGGAGGCGATCCTCGATGGCGAGATCCAGAACGACCGCGCACAGGCCTGGCAGCTGATGCTTGAGACCGGGAGGAAGTTGGGGGTGGAGCCTGCGGTGCTGGAAGACGACTGAGCAGTTCGCAGTAGGCAGTTGGCATTAGGCGGTTCACGAACCCACGAAGGTGATCGCTAGCTTCGCCCACGGATCATACTGCCTACTGCAAACTGCCTGCTTCTTCAATGCGCATCTACCGCTTCCGCGTCCTCATCGATCACGCCAGCGAGGCCTTCCGCGACATCGAGATCGGAAGCGATCAGACCTTCCTCGACTTCCACAAGGCCATCAAGGATGCCTTCGCGTTCATCGGTCAGGAGATGGCCGCGTTCTATGTGAGCGACGAGAATTGGGACAAGGGCGCTGAGATCCCCCTGGCCGACATGGGCTTCGCCGAAGAAGGCCATGTGCCCGCGCTCATGCCCGACGTGCGCATCAGCGATCACATGCGCAGCACCACCCAGCGCTTCGTTTACGCCTACGA
>CAZFBP010000207.1:2766-6001 GCA_964517255.1 uncultured Chryseobacterium sp. | reverse complement strand
CAGAAGGGACTGTGGGCGTCTGAGTAGAACAGACCCTTAGCTTCGGGCCACTGCCCATGCCCCGACCGCTCCGGCACGCGCGCGCCAAGCGCACCGCCTTATTCAGGGGGGATTTCAAGTACCCCCGCCTCACCGCCTCCGAGCGCCGCACCCTCGCCGCCCGGCGGCTCCTGAGCGACAAGCGCGTGGTCGCCTTTCTGCGCGCGGCTGGTGCGGGAGAGCCCCCGAATTGGGGCATCACTGCGCTGCGCATGGCGAGCGACCAACTGGATCATGGCGATACGCCGCGCACGATCTTCAGGCCTTGGCGGGGCTACCCCACGAATGGCAGCGGCTATTTCCTGAAGGCGCACCGCACCGGCAAGGACCAGTTCCGCATCGAGTTCGGCTGCGTGGCCGGGCCGACCGCAGGCGATGGGGGCGAATGGGACGTGCTCTTCGATGCCCGCCGCCGGGTGAAGCGCATCGACCTGCTCTTGACCTGGGTGAGTTGAGCCGTGGCCAGCAGAAGGGCGGCTGCGCGCGGCGCAGGCGCGCCTGCTTCAGGCAACAATCGCGGCCGCCCTTCCGCTTCCCATCTTCGCGCCCCATGCACCTCACCACGGCCCATTCCCTCTGGCTTGCGCCGCTCTGCCTGTTGCTGGGCGCGCTGCTGGCGTGGTGGCTGTACCGCAAGCAGGCTGGGAAGGAGGGGTTCGCGCCGCGCACGAACCTCGTGCTTGCCGTGCTGCGCGCGGTGGCCGTGGCCATCATCGCCTTCTTCCTGCTGGAGCCCATGCTGCGCATGCTGGTGCGCGAGGTGCGCAAGCCCGTGGTGGCCGTGCTGCACGACGGCTCCGCCTCATTGCGCTTCGCGGGTGATACCGCGGCGCTGCGCGCATCGTACGCCAATGCCTTGCGCGGCTTGCACGGGCGCTTGGACGGCGACTACCAGGTGCGCGCCTTCACCTATGGCGGTGAGTTGAAGGAAGGCCTCTCGTTCGATCAAGCGGCGAGCGCCACCGATCTCGCCTTCGCGCTGCGCGAGGTGAATGACCGTTTGGGCGGCCCCGACCTGGCCGCCGTGGTGGTCGATGGCGATGGCATCGTGAACCGTGGCCGCGACCCGCGCCTCGATGCCGAGCGGCTGGGCGTGCCCATCCATGCCATCGCGTTGGGCGACACCACCGTGCGGCCCGACCTGCTGGTGAAGGCCGTGGAGCACAACCGCATCTGCTTCCTGGGCAACGAGTTCCCCGTGCGGGCGCGCATCGCCGCGCGCCATCTCAAGGGCCAGCGCGCGCGCGTGCAGCTGAAGCACGCGGGCCGCGTGATCGCTGCGCAGGAGATCGTCATCGACAGCGAGCCCTTCCTGCGCGAGGTGGCGTTCTCCGCGAAGGCCGAAAAGGTGGGCACGCAGCGCTACACGGTGGAGGCCGTGGCCCTCGACATGGAGCAAGGCACCGCCAACAACGCGCAGGACTTCTTCATCGAAGTGCTTGATGCGCGGCAGAATGTGTTGCTGCTGGCCGCCGCGCCGCATCCCGACCTCGGCGCGCTGCGCTCGGCGCTCAGCGGCATGGAGGGCTACGCGGTGGAACTCGCCTACGCGGGGTCGTTCACGGGCGCGCCGGAGGCCTACGACCTGCTGGTGCTGCACCAATTGCCCGGCGGCAAGGCCGATGTGGCTCCGCTGCTCGCGCGCGCCAAGGCCAAGGCGGTGCCCACGCTCTTCGTGCTCGGACAAGGCTCCTCGTTCGAGGCGTACAACGCGCAGCTCGCCGGTGTGCGCGTGAACGGCGCGCGCCAGGCCATCACCGATGCGCAGGCCGTGGTGGAGAGCGCCTTTCCTTTCTATTCGGTCGATGCGGAGGCCGCGCGCGCCATCGAGCGCTTCCCGCCCTTGCAGGTCCCTTTCGCGCAGTACGAGCTGGGGCGCTCGGCATCGGCGCTGGCTCGGCAGCGCGTGGGCACCGTGGGCACCGAGGCGCCGTTGATCGCCGTGGCGCAGCAGGACGGCCTGCGCTCGGCCACCATCTGTGGCGAGGGCATCTGGCGCTGGCGCATGGCCGACCACCAGATGCACGGATCGTTCGAACGCTTCGACGGCTTTTTCCGCAAGCTCGTGCAGTTCCTCGCCATCAAGGCCGATAAGAAGCGCTTCCGCGTGGAAGGCCCGGCGGTGGCCGCGGCCGATGAGGCGGTGGCGTTCACGGCGGAGCTCTACGATGCCACCTACGAGCCGGTATTGGATGCCGAGCCCGCCATCACCTTGAAGGACGACGAGGGCCGCGAGTACCCCTTCGCCTTCGTGCCCGCCGCCAACGGCTACCGCGTGAGCACCGGCGTGCTGCCGGCGGGGCATTACGCCTGGAGCGCCCAGGTGGCGCACAAGGGCGAGCGCTTCACCGCGCAGGGCGAGCTGCATGTGCGCGCGCTCATCGCAGAGCAACTGAGCACCGTGGCCGATCACGCGCTGCTGGCCGACCTGGCCGCGCGCAGCGGCGGTAGCATGAACGGGCCGGATGGTCTGCTCCGCATCGCCGAGGCCATCGAGTCCAGCGGCGGCGTGGCGCGCTCCTACGTGCAGCCGCGCTTCACGGACCTGATCGAGGCGCGGTGGATCTTCTTCGCGATCCTGCTGATGCTCTCGGCCGAGTGGGCCTTGCGCCGGCGCAGCGGCGCCTACTGAGCATGGAATCCGCGAAGACGGGCTGGAAGCGGCGCTGGGCGATCCGCTTCGCCGTGCTCGCCGTGGTGGTGCTCGCGCTCCATCTCTCGCGCCATGCCTGGCTGGGCGCCGTTGGAGACCTGCTGATCCGCGAGGATGCGCTGGCCCACGCCGATGCGATCGTGGTGCTGGGCGGCGCGCCGGTGGAGCGTGGACCGATGGGCGCGCAACTGCTGCGCGAGGGCTGGGCCCCGCTGCTGGTCTGCACCGGCGAGCGCGTGAGCGAGGTGCTCGCGCTGCACGGCATCACGCGCACCGAGGCGGCCTTGAGCCGTGACGCGGCGGCGCTCGATGGCGCCTGGCTCGATCGAACCGAGTTGGTGGAGCTGGGCACCAGCACCCACGAAGAGGCCCGGGTGATCCACGCGCTCGCCCAAGCGCGCGGATTCGATACGCTGATCGTGGTCACCACGGAGTTCCACACGCGCCGGGCGGGCAAGGTGCTGCGCGAGGCGCTGGAGCCTGCGGGCGTCACGGTGATCATGCGCGCCGCACCGGGCACGGACTACACCGCCTCGCGCTGGT
>CAZFBP010000207.1:0-2756 GCA_964517255.1 uncultured Chryseobacterium sp. | reverse complement strand
CGAGGCAGGCCTGATCATGGTGAACAACGAGTGGATGAAGACGCTGTACTACGCCGTGGAGCATTGAAAGCGCCGCGCATCACCTCTGCACCACGAAGCGCTTCACTGCATGACCGCTCGTGGTTCCCGCTTCCAGGAAGTACGCTCCGGGAGCAAGTCGTTGGGTATCGATGCTGGTGGTGTTCGCTCCGGGCCGCTCCTCGATCACGGTGCGACCGAGCGCATCGCGCACGGTGAGCCGGCGCATCGACTCGGGCGCATTCACCCAGAGCGTCGCGTTGGCCGGATTGGGGAACACGCTGAGCTCGATCGCCGTGCGCTCCTCCATGCCCACCACTTCCACGCAGAAGGTCTGCACCTCCTGTTCGCCGTACTGGCCGTCGCTCTCCACCAGCAGGGTGCTGTCGCTGTTCATGATCAGGTAGCTGCCCTCGCCCTGGTCGCAGCAGATGCCGTCGCCGAAGGCATCGTTGATGGTGAACACGTAGCAATCGTTGGTGAGGCAGAAGGGCACGGTGATCACCAGGCCTTCATCGAGATCCGTGTAGGGCCCGCCGGTGTACAGCACCGCACCCAATTGCGTGGCCAATTCCCAGGTGATGTCGGTGCCGTAATTGTCGAGGGTGAGCAGCAGTTGCACGCTGCCTCCAGGATTGCTCACGTTGAAGGAGTAGTACCAGGTGTCGTTCTCCGGAATCTGATCGGCGTTGGCATTGGGCCATGAGACCGTGACGAAGAGCGTGTTGGAACCGGTGCTGGCCACAATCGGCGGCAGGGGCACGTTCATGGTCTGCAGCACCTGCAGCGAACCCGTCCAGTTGTACACTTCCGGCGTGCCACCCACCCATCCGTAGGTGATCACGCAACTCGTCATCACGCTGGTGCAGTTGTTCTTCAGGGTGACCACGGGGTTGACGATGCTGTCGCCGCAGATCAGCAGCGGGATGTTCACGATGCTGGTGATGGCGGCGTCGTAGTCGAGCGGGATCACCGCGTCGCCAAGGCCGGAGAGGCTGTCGCCGCAGTTGCCCAGGTACTGCTCCAGGAAGGGCCAGCTGAGGTCGAAGCGGCCGTAGTAATCATCCACGCTGTTGGCGCAGTTGGCAGCGCCGCCGTAGAGCTGGCCGATCACGTGCTTGTTCTGGTTGAAGAGCGGGCTGCCGCTGCTGCCGGGCTCGGTGGTGCCAGCGCTCCACACGCCCACCTGCCAGCAGTCGGCGGCGCCAGTGCCCAAGTCGATGTTGCTTTGGGTGAAGGGCCCGGTGGAGAGGCTGATCTTCTTGATGTCGCCGCTGGGGTGATGGATTCCGCAGACGGAGTCGGGCGCGATGCCGCTCTTGTCCCAGCCAGCATAGTACACTTCGTAGGAGGCGGGCGGGATGGAGCTGAGTTCCAAAAAGGCCATGTCGGTGCCCGAGTTGCTGGTGAGCAGCGTGCAGCCGCTCACGGTCTGGTCGATGGGCCCGTTCTCCGTGGGATCGCAGGTGGGGCTGTCCCAATTGAAGCGGAACACCCAGTCGGAGACATCGGGGCCGAGGCAATGATTGGCTGTGAGGAAGTACGGCGTGCTGTCCTGCTCGCAGTTGTTGAGCATGGCGCCGGTGCAGAAACCGCTGCCGCCGGTGGTGATGATGGCCACGCTGCGGATCTGGTCGCGCCAGTCGTCGCCTTCGGGGCAGATCACGTTGATGTTGCAGTCTCCGCTATCGCCCAGGTCGCGCATGTAACGGAAGGGGTCGCGGTAGGCGTGCGTCACGCGGTCAATGGATAGGTGCCCGCGACGGTTCGCACCGGCCGGCTCGTGGTACTCGATCGTGATGCGGTCGCCGGGCAGTTGCGACACGCCCAGGATCCCGGAGCCCATCGCGCTGGCACGCGTGAAGGCGCCCAAGTGCTCGCCTGCGGCATTGTACACGAACACGCGCCCGCGTTCGGCGATGTCGAACTCGGAGAAACGGAAGTTGATGCTGAAAGCGCCGGGGCACGCGAAGGCCACGCGCCACACGCGGTCGCCGTTGCGCAGCGTGGTCCACGCGCCGTGCGCATCGCTGTTCACCTGCACCGCGTGGTTGAAGCCGAAGCGCCACGGACCCTTCACGCCGGTCTCGTAGCGCGCCTCGTCCTCGGCGATCAGCGCGGCGGCATCCACGGCGGGAAGCGTGATGAGCGGCGGCTCGGGCAGCGCTGGCCCATGCGGGAGCCTCCCGATGGGTCTTCCGCCGAAGGCGATCTGGCCGAGAGCCGCTGAAGACAGCGAGAGGAAGAGGGCGGGGGCGAGGAAGCGTAGTGTCCCGTGCATGCGCGCTGGTTTGGCCGTGTGAAGATAGACGAGGCCCGCAAAGCAAAGGACCGCTGGGTTCGTGCCAGCGGTCCTTCACAAGGCTCCGGGTCGGATCAGCGCGTGAGCATCAGCCGCTCCACGCGGTGGTAGCCGGTGGCCGAGGCTTGCACGAAGTACAGCCCGGCAGGCTGGCCGCCCAGGTCAAGCGCGAGGCTTGTGCTCCTGACGTTGCGTTCCATGACCTGCTGGCCCAAGGCATCGAAGACCGTTACGCGGCCACTGTTGCGCATGGCTGCCGGCATGGTGATCTGCACCACGCCGTTGGTGGGATTGGGAGCCAAAGCCAGACCTTCATGCGCGCTGATCTCGCCAACTGAAACGGTCTCCGGGAATCCCTGCAGCGTGTTGCCGCAATCGCCCAGCCAGGTCTGCAGCACTGGATAACTCACGTTGAAGCGGCCGAAGTAGTCGTTCA
>CAZFBP010000206.1:0-6026 GCA_964517255.1 uncultured Chryseobacterium sp. | reverse complement strand
TCCAGCTATGGGATGGCGTTGAGTGGAAGCCGTTCTTCCCCGAAGTGGAATACCTCAGCAGTGTTCGTGACATTCAGGTGCACGATGGCGCGCTTTACATCAGCGGCATCTACCGTTGGGCAGGCGACACCACTTGGTATGGGCTTCTGCGTTACGATGGGCGTCAGCTATGCACGATTGGTGGTCCGATGCCGAGCGGGGATAACGGCGTGATGTTCTTTTTCCAAGACAACCTCTATTTGGCCACGGGGCATACATTCACGTACTTTCCTAACGAGCGCATCGCCTACCTGCCGCTGGAGGGCTTGGTGCCGGATACGTGCGTTGCTGTCACGCCTAACGGGGTATCGGAGCGCTCTGGGATACAGCGGTTGGCAGCATACCCGAATCCAACAAACGGCCGGGTGCAATTGGTGCTTCCCCCGGAATTCCTGGGCAGCGGGGAGTTCACCGTGGTGGATGAGCTGGGGCGCTCCTGCCACCGCGAGCGCATCAATGAGCGTCACTCCTCATGGATCGACTTGCACGGCTTGGCGAGCGGGATCTATGCCATCACGCTCTCGCAACGCGAGAAGCGCTGGCACGGCCGTGTGATCCTTAACCCATGAGCAATGGCTGCTGTGTGCATTAGGTGGGTTATGTTGTATTCGTTGCTCGGCACCGCATCTACAAGCCTTGCGCAATGGCAATCGTTGAATGGCGGCGTCAATCATTTGGTCAGGTGCTTCGCTGAGAGTTCCGACGGCACCAGATTACTGATCGGCGGTAGCTTCCCGTACGTTTGGCAAGACAGCTTGCGAGCGAACGGGCTCGCATGGTGGGATGGGCAGGCCTGGAGCATCGAAGGGCTCGCCGGTGGAGACGGCGATACGAGCGTATTCGGAAGCAACAACCCGGTGGTCTCGCTGTCCATCCGGCCTGACACCATCTTCGGCAGCTACCTGGCCGGGCAATGGCAGCACAGCACCGCGCTGCGGTACGCCTCGATGCTGGTGGATGGCACGTGGCAGGCGTGCGGCAGTCCAGAGAGCACCTTTCTATTCATGGAAGCCAATGGTCGCCTCTTCAACGGAGGCCGGGCCGATACGCTCTACGGGGAGTTCAAGCCCATGGTGAATGAATGGATCGGGGGTGCGTGGCAGTCGGTGCCGGGTTATTCATTCAGCACCACGGGCTTGGTGACCGATGTGGAGTACTGGCAGGGCCAGTACTACTTCGGCGGGATCTTCAATGCCTTCGGCAGCCGCAAGATGGTGGCCTTCGATGGCGTGGACCAGTGGACGCCTTTGGGCGGTGGCGTGGGCGGCAACTTCGTGTCAACGGTTTGCGGCTATGGCGATTCGTTGTATGTGGGCGGCTTCTTTCTGCCGGGGCCCGATGTGCAATCGAAGCACTTGCAGATCTGGGATGGGCAGGCCTGGCATCCCTTCTTCCCACAGGTGGAATTCGTGGGCACGGTGGCCGACATGCAAGTGCATGAAGGCGCGCTGTACATCGCCGGGGTTCACACTTGGGCTGGCGATACCACTTGGTATGGGTTGCTGCGCTACGATGGCAACCAACTCTGCAGCATTGGTGGTCCAATGCCTAGCGGCGATAACGGCCCAATGTTCTTTTTCCAGGACAACCTCTACCTGGGTATCAGTCCTATGTTCCCATCGGTTCCTAATGAGTTCGTCGCCTACCTGCCACTGGATGGTTTGGTGCCGGATACGTGCGTTGCGGTCTCGTCCACAGCAGTGAGCGAGCGCCATGCGCAGCAACGTCTTATCGTGCTACCGAATCCTGCAACGGACCATGTCACCTTGCGCTGGCCTGCCTCGATTCATGGCGCGATGCAGCTGCTCCTGTTTGATGAAGTGGGCCGCGAAGTGTTCTCACAGATGGTGCAAGGCGAAAGCGATGCGCGCCTCATGCTCTCGCCCATGGCCCCCGGGCATTACACGCTGGTTCTCCAAGGGCATGATGCCACATTGCGTGGGCAATTGACAATAGCTCGATAAAGCGGGCTTCAAGAACTTGCAAGCTCGCTCTTCGCGAATTCTGCGTACACCGCGGTGATGCCCTCGCGCAATCCGATGCGGTGCTTCCAGCCCAGGTTGTGCAGGCGTGAGACATCCATGAGCTTGCGCGGCGTGCCATCGGGCTTGTCGGTGTTCCACTTCAGCTCGCCGGTATAGCCCACGATCTCCTTGATCATCTCGGCCAGCGCCTTGATGGTGAGGTCCTCGCCGGTGCCGATGTTCACGAATATCTCCTCGTCGTAGTTCTGCAGCAGGAAGAAGCAGGCGTCAGCCAGGTCATCCACGTGCAGGAACTCGCGCATGGGCGATCCGGTGCCCCAGACCTCCACGCTTGGCGCGCCGCTCACCTTGGCCGTATGGAACTTGCGGATGAGGGCAGGCAGCACATGGCTGTTGTTGAGGTCGTAGTTGTCGTTGGGCCCGTAGAGGTTGGTGGGCATGGCGCTGATGAAGTTGCAGCCGTACTGGCGGCGGTAGCTCTCGGCCAGCTTGATGCCCGCGATCTTGGCGATGGCGTAAGGCTCGTTGGTCTGCTCCAGCAATCCGGTGAGCAGGCTCTCCTCCTTCAGCGGTTGCGGCGCCATCTTCGGGTAGATGCACGACGACCCGAGGAAGAGCAGCTTCTTCGCGCCGCTCTCGTACGCGGAGTGGATCACGTTGCTCTCGATCATCAGGTTCTCGTAGAGGAACTGCGCGCGATAGACGTTGTTGGCGTGGATGCCGCCCACTTTGGCAGCCGCGAGCACCACCACGTCGGGCTTCTCGGCCTTGAAGAACTCGCGCACGGCGCTCTGCTCCTTCAGGTCGAGCGCTTTGCTGGTGCGCGTCACGATGTTGTTGAAGCCATCCTTCTGCAAACGGCGCACGATGGCCGAGCCCACCATGCCCCGGTGGCCTGCGATGTAGATCTTGTCTGACTTGTTCATGGATCGTTGCGTGTTGGTTGGTTACGTGTGGCGCGTTGGGGCCGCGCATGACACGCAACGCGGCAACACGTCAACACGCAACGGATTACTCCTGCTCGTGCAGGATCTTATGTCCGCCCTTCTTCAGGTACACGTCGCGCTTGAAGAGCTCGAGGTCGCTCTGCACCATCTCTTTCACCAGGGCCTTCAGGTCGTACTTGTGCTTCCAGCCCAGAACGCGCTTGGCCTTGGAGGGGTCGCCCTCGAGGTGGTCAACTTCAGCCGGACGGTAGTAGCGCTTATCGATGGCCACCAGGGTCTTGCCGGTCTTCTTGTCGGTGCCCTTCTCCTTCTCGCCCTTGCCTTTCCACTCGAGCTTGATTCCGACCTCCGCGAAGGCCAGGTCGATGAAGTGGCGCACGGTGTAAGTCTTGCCGGTGGCCAGCACGAAGTCATCGGGCTTGTCGGCCTGCAGCATGAGCCACATGCCTTCCACATAGTCCTTGGCGTGGCCCCAATCGCGCTTGGCGTCGAGGTTGCCGAGGTAAAGGGTCTGTTGCAAGCCGAGCTTGATCTTGGCCACGGCGCGCGTGATCTTCCGCGTTACGAAGGTCTCGCCGCGCAAGGGGCTCTCGTGGTTGAAGAGGATGCCGTTGCAGGCGAAGATGCCGTAGCTCTCACGGTAGTTCTTCGTGATCCAGAAGCCGTAGAGCTTGGCAACGCCATAAGGGCTCTTCGGGTAGAAGGGCGTCTCCTCGTTCTGGGCATGCGGCAAAACGCCGCCATATAATTCACTGGTGCTGGCCTGATAGAAGCGCGTCTTCTTCTCCATGCCCAGGATGCGGATGGCCTCCAGGAAGCGCAGGGTGCCGATGCCGTCGGCGTTGGCCGTGTACTCGGGCATCTCGAAGCTCACGGCCACGTGGCTCATGGCGGCGAGGTTGTAGATCTCATCCGGCTGGATCTCTTTCACGAGCCGTAGGCAATTGACGCTGTCAGTAAGGTCGCCGTAGTGGAGGTGAAAGGGGCGACCCTTCTCGTGCATGTCGTGGTAGAGGTGGTCGATCCGGTCCGTGTTGAACAAAGAGCTGCGACGCTTCACGCCGTGAACCTCGTAACCCTTGTTCAGCAGCAATTCACTGAGGTAGGCGCCATCTTGGCCGGTAACGCCGGTGATCAGCGCCACCTTGGGCTTGCCGTTCTTCTTCGAGGATCCGTTCTTCTTGGACATGTTGCGCGCGCCGCTGCCCGCAGCGCTGTTTAGGTTTCAGTTTACGATGAACCAGTTGTTCACCAGCGAGGCCTTGTTGTAGCGCATGGGTGCGCCGGTGGTGATGTCGATGAGCTGCTTCCCGGCTTCATTGGCGATGGCATGGCCCGCAGCGGTGTCCCATTCCATGGTGGGGGCGTAACGCGGGTAGGCATCGGCGGCGCCCTCGGCCACCAGGCAGATCTTCAGGGCGCTGCCCATGCTGGTGAGGGCCACCGCGCCGTGCTCCTTCTCCATGCGTTCGATGTAGGCCTGCGTCTCCGGGCTGGGGTGCGAACGGCTGGCCACGATGGTGAAGGCGTTGCGTGGGCTGGGCACGGGCAGGCGTTCGGCGGACAAGGCGCGTTCATACGCGCCGCCCCTCGCCGTGGTTGCCGCATGCTGCCGGTACGCGCCACCGCCTTGCCAGGAGAAGAAGAGCAGGTCCTTCACCGGCGCGTAGAGCACACCGGCTATCGGCTGAGCCGACCCAAGCGGCCCAGCGGGCTGGGCGTCGCGCTCCATCAAGGCGATGTTCACCGTGAACTCTCCGTTTCGCTTGATGAACTCCTTTGTGCCGTCGAGCGGATCCACGAGCCAGTAGCGTTGCCAGCCCTGCCGCTCATGAAGTGCCACTTCCTTCCCTTCTTCGCTCAGCACGGGCAGGCCGGTGGTCAGGAGCGCAGCCGTGATTACCTGGTGCGCGCGCTTGTCGGCCTCGGTCAACGGGCTCTTATCGGCCTTCTCTTCGGCGGTGAAGTCGGCGCCGTACACCGTCAGGATCTCGCGGCCAGCTGACAGCGCCGCGTCAATCGCGGCATCCATCAGCGGCTTCAGTTCTTCTTGCATGCGGCCAAAAGTACCCGGGCGCGCGCACGCGCCGGCCGGGCGCTGCCCGTCCGTTCAGGACCGAGGAATACTTCGTGGCCTACTTGCCCAGGATCTTGAACATGCCCGTGCCGCACTTGGGGCACACGCCCTTCAACGCTTTGCGGCCGTTGGCCATGGTGACCTCCTTGGCGTCCTTGATGTCGCGCTTGTCCTTGCACTTCACGCAATAACCTTGAGCTGCAGCTGCCATGTCCGTGTGGTTTAAGGGTTAACGTGTGGGCAAGGTATCGGCGTGCTCGGGGCCGGATTCGCTGCGCGGGCATAGTTTTCAACACGACATCAACGTCCAGGCTCAGCAGAGGCGGGCGCCATTGGGCACGGGCGCGGCCGGCTGGGCCAGTATGATCGCGCCATCGGCTTCGGGGAACCCAGTTACCAGGCATTGGCTCATCACGCTGCCGATCTGCTTTTCCGGGAAGTTGACCACGGCGACGACTTGCTTCCCGACCAGCTCCTCCTTGGTATGGCGCTCCGTGACGCGCGCGCTGCTGCGCTTCACCCCCAGCGGCCCGAAGTCGATGGTGAGCACATAGGCGGGTATGCGGGCATCGGGCAGGTCCGTGACGCTCGTTATGGTTCCGGCGCATAGGTGCATGCGCTCGAAATCGGCCCAGGTGATGGTTTCCATGGGCGCAAATGACGGCCCTGCAGACCGGAGTACCACGAATGCTTGCCCCGGATACATTTACCGGCCCATGCGCCGCCCCCTTCTCTTCGTTGTCCTGACCGCCGTGCTGATCGCACTGCCTTCCGGCGAGTTGCTGGCCCAAGGTTGCGCCATGTGCAAGGCCGTGGCGCAAGGCGGCAACGGGGTCTTCGGCGGCGAGCAGTCCATCGGCAAGGGCCTCAACCGGGGCATCCTCTATTTGATGGCCGTGCCTTATGCGCTGCTCTTCCTCTTCTTCCGCAAGAAGATCGCGGGCTTCATCAAGGAGTTCGCGGGGGCGCAGGGGTGAA
>CAZFBP010000205.1:0-6044 GCA_964517255.1 uncultured Chryseobacterium sp. | reverse complement strand
TGAATGCAGATGGCAGCTGGGATGAGAGCTTTCCGGAAAGCAGCATAGGCAGGGGCAAGATCATACCATGGGACGACCGCTTCTATGTTTCCTCCTCGCAAACGGTACGCAGGGTACTCTACAACGGTGCGCAGGACTTCTCATTTATCGAGATGAATCTAGGCTTGTACTTCACCTCCCTCCAAGGCGGCGACTATCATGTGTTCCCCGACGGCCGTGTGGTGATGAGCGGCATGCACATGCTCAACGACCCCGTGCGCGGCTTCGTAGGCGATTACAACTTCATCTGGTTCAGCAACCAAGGCTACCTGGATACCACCCGTACGCACCGCAACGGCAACGGCGCGCTCTACGACTTCATCGAGTTGCCCGACGGCAAGTTCATCGCCGACTACAACGGCACGGTGTACGATGGCCGGCCCACCAGTGGAATACAGCGCATGCACGCAGACGGGAGCTTGGATACCACGTTCTGGACGGGCATGAATTGGGGGATCACGAACGCATTCCTTCCCGATTCCGAAGGCAGGGTGTATGCCGGCGGCAACTTCACGCTCGCGGGGGCTCCGAACGATACGCTGCGGCTTGCGCGCTTTCTCGCGAACGGCGAGCTTGACCCGAGCTTCACCATACCTGTACTTGGCTTAGGTGAGCTCGCGTACTCATCGGTATTCGCCTTGCAGGTGGGTGGATTGTACCGTTTGCCGAGTGGGGCCATTGTAGTCACTGGCAGATTCCAAGAGGTGAATGGCCAGCCGCGCCGAGGTATCTGCGCCATAGATAGCACCGGTGCACTGCTTCCTGTTTTCGAGAATGCGGGGGTCAGTCCATACCAGTACCAGGGCACCACCTTGGCCAGCGTGTACAACATCGCACCCAGCGCAGACGGTGAGAACTGGTTCGTCTGGGGTGGCTACCACGGCTACAGCGATGGCATACTGAACGACACCGCGCAGCGCTTCGTGACAAGGCTGCACGGCGGGGACATCAACATCGGGGTGCAGGAGCAGGCGGTTGAAGAAGATGGGCGCACCTTCCGCGTGCAGCCAAATCCGGCGAGCACCTTCGTATCGCTGAACTTCGCATTGCTCACCAGCGATGCAGATGGCGCCTTGCGCGTGCTGGACCCCATTGGCCGCGTGATCGCCAATGAGAAGCTGCAAGGCACCCAAGGCCAGGCGCTGCTCGATACGCGGCAATGGGCGAAGGGCGCCTACACCGTGCAATGCATGGTGGCCGGCGCGCTGGTTCATGCGGAGAAGCTGATCATCCAATAAGCGGCGTCATGCGAAACGCATTGGCGCTGGGTATGTCTACCCTGGTTTGCATCTGCGACGCGGCAGCGCAAGTGCCTTTCGCGTTGGACACCACGTTCCGAGTCGAATGCGACACGTGGTATGTCGCATCTGCATTGCCCGTGGAAGATGGCCGGGTGATCATTTCCGGTCAAGTCAAATTCGAAGGCGACATCTACTTCAGGACAGGCGCCTTGTTGAATTCCGATGGCACACGGAACACAGCCTTCCCGGACGTGGCCTACATGGGCGGGAAACTCACGCGATTGAATGACTGGATCTACTCTGCCAATGGGCAAGTCGTCCGGCGGCAATTCATGGACGGCACATTGGATGATTCGTTCATTCTCATGAACACCGGACCCTACTTCACCTCCCTCCAAGGCGGCGACTACCACGTGTTCCCCGACGGCCGGGTGGTGATGAGCGGCATGCACATGCTCAACGACCCCGTTCGCGGCTTCGTGGGCGATTACAACTTCATCTGGTTCAGCAACGAAGGCTACCTCGATACCACCCGTACGCACCGCAACGGCAACGGCGCCCTCTACGATTTCATCCAGCTGCCGGATGGCAAGTTCATCGCGGACTACAACGGCACGGTGTACGATGGCAGGCCCACCAGCGGCATCCAGCGCATGCACCCCGATGGCAGCTTGGATACCACCTTCTGGACGGGCGCTGGCTACGCCCAAGTCGGCGGATTCCGAACAACAAGCGGTGGCCGGGTTTATGTCGGTGGATCAATGATCATCGCCGGTGAGCCCGATACGCTGAACCTCGTGCGCCTTATGCCTGACGGCTCGCTCGACCCCGCATTCAACAATCATCTCGATCTTGGGCTTGTTGACCTCACCGGGATAGATGGAGTGATCAGCGGCATCTACCCCTTCGATGGCGATAAGCTCATCGTCGTTGGCGGATTCGAGACCATTGATGGGCAGCCACGCAACAGCATCGCGGTGGTCGATACCAACGGGGTACTGCTGCCCATCGGCGCAGGCACCGGCTGCGACAACTACACCCACCAAGGGTTCACCTACGGGAGCTTTCAAGGCCTTGTGCCCTGCGGCGTGGACAGCTTCTTCATCTACGGCGCTTATCACGGGTACGATGATGGAGTCGTGAACGATACGGGCCAGCGCTTCATCAGCCGCTTGGTGGGGCCGTATCTCGAGGTAGGCATCCCCGTGGAGGATGCTCTCAATGCCCCGCCGTGGAAGCTTCATCCTAATCCTGCGCACGATCTGGTGACGATCACCTGCCCGGCTTGCGAAGGCCCAGTCCAAATCGTCATACAGGATGCGAGCGGCCGCCTCCTCATGCAACAACCCATAGCGAGCACCACCACCCTGAACTTGAACACCCTTGCCGATGGCCTCTACCATATTGAGCTACATTCTTCTAACGAGCGTTTGGCTCACCAGCGGCTGGTGGTGCAGCGCTAGCACCAGCATCGCCGATCAATAGCCTGATCACGGCACCACACTCCTGAGCACCGGCCGCAGGCTCTTCGCCTTCCACAGGTCAATGGTCACAGAAGCCGTGGCGAGCTCCGCGCCCTTCCAACCCGCGAACTCGTGCCCGGTTGCAACGCGCAGCTCGATGCGCATGGGTACGCCCTCGAAGCAGCGCACGCTGTGCTTGCCGGGCGGCAGCGCTAGGCCATCGATCAGAAGAACGCCCTGATCCGCGCGAGGCGCTTCGATCACCGTTTCGTGCAGGCGCCGCCCGGTGCTTTTGGCCAGGTGCGCGAAGAGATGCGCACTCCGTTGCGTGGCGAAGCTCTTCAGCTCGGCGAGCGATGCTTCCGGCGTGGGCATGTCGAGCTGCAGGTCCCAGCGCTTGAAATCGTCAGCGAGCTCAGCAGCGTGCGTATGATACAGGCTGTCGGCGATGGCGGGGACCTGCTCGAATGCCGTTGCCTGCAACGCGGTCATGCGCGCGAGCAATCGCTGCTGCAGTTCCGTGTGCGCGAGCAGCTGCGGCACGAAGGGCGTCTCGGGCAGCACGGCGAGCGACATCCGTTGCACGCTGTTCTCGTTCGGCGGCGCCCAAAGGTCCATGTCGAAGAGCACCCAGTGCCAGCGGCCATCGCGCTCACGCGGCCGATAGCAGCGCACGTTCAGCTCATGATCCGCGCGGCCGGTATAGAGGTCGATGCACGCGAGGTCGATGAGGCTGCGCGTGTCGATCACGGCATCGATGCTGTCGATGGGTGCGCCGCGAAGAAGGAGGTCGCGCGCGTTCAGGAAGTGGTCGTCCTTGCCGCTGCGTTCGGTGGAGGCGGGCCCTTCGAGCACATCAAGGGCTTCAGCGTTGCTGCGCTGCTTCAGCCATTCTTCGTCCTTGCCGGGCATCCAACGATAGAGGCCCCAGTACGCGCCGTTGAGGTAGAGCGGCTTCGCCACAGAGGGCTGCACCAGCAAATGCAAACCGAAGCGATGCACGACTTTCTCCATGACGGCATTGCGCAAAAAGGCATTCGGCGAGGCATCGGCGCGCAGCACGCCCTCATGCACGCGCGTGCCATCGCTGAAGGCGAATCCATCCGCTGGACTGTCGTACCGATCGCGCGCGTAGAGCTTGAAGGAACGCTTGCCCAGGCCGCGTGAGCCGCTGCCGAAGAGGCGAGTGCCAACGGAGAGCGCACTGCTGTCGATGCGCACCACCGCATCACGCTCCCAGAAGATGCCGCGCCGCGTGTGGTTCTGCGCCGCGCCGGGATTGTAGATGCCCGTGCTATCGCCCCAGAGGTCTTGCGGATCGAGTGCGAGCGAGAAGCCTTCGCCGGCATGTCCGTTCGCGGGAACGAGGAGCATCGCTTCATCACCGATCAAGTGCTCCTCGTGCACAGCGATGGCGCGCACAACACGGCCGAGCTCAACGGCAACAGGCTCAACGAAACGCATGGCATCGGCGCCTCGTGGATCACTGCCATCGGTGGTGAGTCGCACTTCGCCTTCCGCAGTGGCGATCAAGCGGCCCAGGGCATCGAGCGCGAGTTGCGGCGCCTTGTTGAAGCCCCGAGCGATACCGCTTGTCTCATTCGCTGCTCCCGGCGTGGGTTGCGCGAAGAGGCTCCAGGCCTTGTGGCCATCGGGTGTTCGGCCCAAGCTGGTATTGGCCCGCAGCGCGGGATAGGTGAAGAGGTCGGCGATGCCCAGGCCATCGGGCGCGATCAGGAGGATGGCGCCTCCTTGCTTCTCCAACGTGAAGCCGAGATGCTGCGGGCCGCGCTCGGGTCTGCCATCGCACAGCAATAGCACATGGCCCTTGGCCGGAACGCGCAGCGGCGCATCGATGACATGCTGCTTGCCGTTGATGGCGATGCGCCAGCCCAGCAGATCGATCGGCTTCGTGCCGGTGTTGAAGAGCTCGATCCAATCGGGCGTGCGGCCATCGGAGTCGGTGTAGCAGCCGTGGTTGCTGGCGCAGAGCTCGTTGATGAGCGGAGTGGTTTGCGCACTGGCATGAGAGCCGCTCAGAAAGGCCAGTGTTGCGATCAGGATCCTCACAGCGTGGGTGATCAAACCTCCGAAATCCTGCGTTTGCCGGGATGCTGACGTGTATCCCAGAATCCCACGATCTGAAGCTCCGTGCCTTTGATCCGGAAGCACATCAGATTGTGCTTCGTGACCAGCGCTTCCCGTGTCCCCTTTCTTCCTTTCCGAGACATTCCGGGGAAAATGCGCAACATGCGAATAGTCGAGTCGGTCTTGCGCACGAAGTTCTGCGCATCGCGCTCCGACCAGGTCGCCCGCAGGTAAGCGACTACTTGGTGGAAACTCGCTTCTGCCGTTGGCGACCAGCGGACGGTTTCAACCATTTGGAATAGCGTGCCATGACCTGCTCGTGAGATTTGCCTTCCGCCCTATCGAGCTCATTCAAACTGCGCTCGATCATGGCCTGTACCTCCGGGCTCTTCTCGCCCCACAGGACAGAAGGTTCTGATGCGAGATAGGCACTCACATTTTCAAGGATGGCTTCATCCTCCAATGCAAGCACTTTCCTGACAATGGCAAGCTTGGTCTTGTCTGTATTCATGGCAGCTCAACAAACATAGCTCACCGCACCTCCGCGCCAGGCCCCACCGCATCCTTCGGCTGCACGAACACCAGCTTGCCAGCGGCATCCTCGGCCATCAGCACCATGCCTTGGCTCTCGACGCCCCGCATCTTGCGCGGCTCCAGGTTGGCCACAAGCACCACTTGCTGTCCCGGCAATTGCTCCGGCGCGTAGTGCTGCGCGATGCCGCTCACCACGGTGCGCGGTTGCCCTTCACCGATGTCGATGCTCAGCTTCAGCAGCTTGTCGGCCTTGGGCACGCGCTCCGCAGCGGTGATGGTGCCCACGCGGAGGTCGAGCTTGGCGAAGTCGTCGAAGGCGATCGCAGATTTGCTTGGCTGAGCGATCGTCGGGGCCGGGAATTCCCGGGCCGTACTGCTCAAGTCCATGGGTGCGTTCGCGTGCAGGCGGTCGATCTCAGGCTGGATCTCCGCGTCGGTGATAGGCTTGAAGAGGTGCTCCGCCTGGCCAAGAGCGTGGCCGGGCTGGATATGGTCGCTGCGCAGCGCGCTATCCCAGGGCAGCGCGTCGATCCGCAGCATGCGGCGCAGGCGCTCCGCCGTGTACGGCAGGAAAGGCTCGATCACCGCGCTCAGTGCAGCGGCCACGTTCAAGCTGTTGCCAAGGATGGAACGCGTGCGGTCGGGGTCGGTCTTCTCCAGCTTCCACGGCTCATGGTCG
>CAZFBP010000204.1:0-6049 GCA_964517255.1 uncultured Chryseobacterium sp. | reverse complement strand
GGCCACGAAGGCGGCCACTACTTGCGGATACACATCCACCTGCGTGGTCGCGGTGCTCGTGCAGCCGTTGGCCGAAGTGGCGATGAGGGTAATGGGATAGGTGGCCGCGCCCGGGCCGGGATAGTTGTACCAGGTGTGCGCGTGTCCGAGGAGCGTGGTGTCGCTGGTCTGGCCATCGCCGTAATTCCAGTGGTAGCTCACCGCGCCCGTGCTCAGGTTACTGAGCTGCGCCGTGAGCGGATGACAGCCCGCGAGCGGCGCGGTGGCGAGTTGCGCGGTGGGGATCGGGAACACGCTCACTTGGGCCGTTGCCGTATCCGCGCAGCCGAAGGCATTGCTGCCCACCAGCGTGATCGGGAACTGGAGGTTCGCTGCTGTGCTGTTGATGTACGTGTGCGTGGGCGACGGGCCGGTGCCGCTGCTGCCATCGCCGAAGTCCCAGTTGTAGCTCACCGCGCCCACCACGCTGGGGAAGGTGACCGATAGCGGACTGCATCCGCTATCGGGCTGGGCGGTGAAACTGAAGTCGGGCTCGGGGTACACCATGACCTGCTGCGTGGCCGTGGACTGGCAACCAGCCGGTGAGAAGGCCGTGAGCGTCACGGTATGGATGGCCAGCACCAACGTCGTGTTCACGTAGGTGTGCGAGGGATTCACCGCCGTGCTGGTGCCGCCATCGCCGAAATCCCAGAGGTACGTGGCCGCTCCAGTGCTCGTGTTCACGAAGTCCACGTCCATGGGCGCGCATCCGGGCACCGCATCGTGCGAGAAGCCCGCGCTCACGCCAGGCGCTACCGTGATGGGCACGATGAGCGTGTCGGCGCAGCCGAACGGTGAGCTCGCGATCAAGGTGGCGTTGAAGACCGTGTCGACCGATCCGGCATTGAGGTAGGTGTGCGCGGCGTCGAGCGTGTTCGCCGAGGCGCCATCACCGAAGAGCCAGAGATATTGCGAGGCTCCGGTGCTGCTGTTCGTGAAGCTCACGTTCATGGGCGAACAGCCCAGCACCATGCTCGGCGTGAAGGCGGCGCTCGGCCTCGCCTGCACATTCACGGCTTGCGTACCGGCATTCCCGCAATAGGGCGTGGTCACGGCGAGCGTGATGGTGTACGGGCCAGCGGCCGCGTACTGGTGCTGCGGGCTCTGCGCGCTGCTCGTGGCGCCATCGCCGAAGTCCCAGGCCCAGGCCGTAACGGGGTTGCCGGGGTCAGTGCCGATCAGCGGCGTGAACGTGGCCGTTTCACCGAAGCAGAGGTTGGCGACTTGAATGGCCACCGTTGGCGGATCGTACACGTTCACCGTTCGCGAGAAGGTGTGCGTGCAGCCCAGGGCATTCGTCACCGTGAGGCTCAACGTATAGGTCCCGGCGATTCCGTAGAAATGCGGCGGCGGATTCGGGCTGGCGCTGGTGGTTCCGTCGCCGAAGTCCCATGCGTAGGAAATCGCGCTGATCGACTGGTCCGAGATCGCGACGGTGATCGAATCGCAGGCTGCATCCTGATCGAGCGTGAAGTCCGCCGTTGGCCGCGGCAGCACAACCACCGCCACCGAGGCTGTGTCGGCGCAGCCCGCCGTGGCGCCCTGTATGCTGGCCGTGTAGGATACCGTATAGGTGCCCGCCGTGTTGTAGGTGTGCGCCTGATCGCCGGCGCCACTCCATTGGAAACCCGCGCCGGCGCCGAAATCCCACTCGAAGTAGTTGGCGCCGCCAGCGGTGGTCTGATCGAAGTAGGCCGTCTCGTCCACGCAGATGGTATCGGGCGACACCGTGAGCATGACTGATGGAGGCGGCACGATCTGGATCTGGATGTACGCCGTGTCGATGCCGCAGTAGTTGCTGTCCAGCAGCATCACTTCGTAGGTGCCTATGCCAGGGTACTGGATGACGCGCGGGAAGGTGGGCGGCCACGGATTCCAATCGATGATGCTGTCCTGTCCCTGGCCCCAGTAATCGCCGAAGTTCCAGTACTCGTAGCGCTGGAAGATGTTGCCCTGGTTCAGGCAGTTGCGGTCGGTCGTGTTCGCGAAGGTGACGGTGTTGTCCGGCCAGCAGAGCAAGGTGGCGCTCGCGGCGATGCTCGCGTCGTCAAGGTCCCAGATGCGGATCGGGTTGAAGGTGGCCAGCGATGCGCCGCCTTGCAGCGTGTTGCACGAGTTCTCAGCGGTGAGCTCCACCGTGGTCTCGCAATCCACGGTGCCCGGCATGTACGTATGCGTGACCGTCTGCCCCAGGTTCGTGTAGTCGTAGGTCACTATGGGCGATCCATCGCCGAAGTCCCAGGTGAAGACCGTGTTCGGGCTCACGTTGGTGCTGCTGTTGATGAAGTCCACCGGGTGCGGGGCGCATACTTGCGTGAGGCCGCCCACCGGGATCTGGATGCTGGCGCTGGAGCTCTGCTCCATGATCAGCGTTCCGGTGATCACGCAACCGGTCGAGATCTCCGTGAAGGTGATGGTGTACGTGGCGACGGCGCTCGCATAGACATGCGGCACCGTCATCGGCGGCATCAGCGCGGCGCCGTTCTGCACCGGGCTTCCATCGCCCCAGTTGATGCTGTACGCCCCCACCGTCTGCGGGGTGGCGATGATGAGCGTGAAATTGGTGCCGCTGCAGCTGTACCAGGCCGGCGTGCTCGACGGCACTCCGTAATAATCGTAGAGCTGCGGGCATTGCGCACTGGCGGCCACGGAGGCGGCGGCGAACAGGAGCGACAGGTTACGGCGAAGTGGACCCAAGCGAGCGTTACTTCTCGCGCCTTCCTACGCCGGGCAAGCGTGGGGAGATACGCTGAGCCGCGAGACGGCGACGAAGCGCGACCGACCGCCGACCAAGAGGCGCGCAAAGGGAACAATCAATCCCCGTCATCGTAACACGGCCCGATCCAAACCGATGGAGCATTACGACCTCTGCGTGATCGGCGCCGGCCCTGCCGGATACGCCGCCGCCATGCGCGGCATCGACCTGGGCCTGAAGACCCTGCTCGTGGAGCGCGACCGCGTGGGCGGCACCGGCATCTACAACGGCGCCCTCACCAGCAAGACCATGTGGGAGATCGCGCAGCGCGCTTCCAACGCCAACGCGCTCATGCGCACCCGCGGCCGTGAGCCCTTCCGCCTCGATTGGAGCGAGGTGATGAAAGCCGTGAGCGAGGCCGCTTTCGAGCGCAAGTACCTCTACGCGTGCCACATGCAATTGCTCGCCACCAGTGGAAAGGGCTTCCGCCACGAGCGCGGTGATGCGCACTTCCTCGACTCTGACACGATCCGGATCCAGCGCCCTGACCGCGTCATGGATGTGAAGGCCAGCCGTGTGGTGATCGCCACCGGCAGCCGCCCACGCGCGCTCCCCGACATCCCTGTTGACGAGAAGCGCATCCTCACCAGCGACGGCATCTTCCAATTGGAGGACTACCCGAAGAGCATCGTGATCATCGGCGCGGGCGTCATCGGCTGCGAGTTCGCCACCATCTTCTCGCTGCTCGGCAGCACCCGCGTTCACCTGATCGACCGTGCCGACCGCATCCTCCCCTTCGAGGATGAGGACGTGAGCGAGCTGATCGCCACCAAGCTCGAACGCAGCGGGGTCATCATCCATCGCCAGGCGAAGCTCGAGCGCATCGCGCCGGTGAACGACGAGGTGGAGTACACCCTCTCCTATCCCGATGGCCGCCGCGAGACGGTGCGCGTGGAGAAGGCCCTGCTCTCCGTGGGGCGCGTGGCCAACACGGAAACGCTAGACCTCGCCGCCGCCGGCGTGCGCACCGATGCCAGGAGCGGCAACATCATCGTGGAAGGCACGATCACTTCGGCACCGCACATTCATGCCGTGGGCGACGCCACCGGAACCCACATGCTGGTGAACCTCGGCGAGATGGAGGGCCGGCACGCCGTGGAGCGCATCGCAGGCATCGCCGCTGAGCCGCTGAGCTACGACAACCTCAGCACCATCATGTTCCTCGATCCCGAAGTGGCGGGCGTTGGACTGAACGAGCAGGAGTGCCGCAAGCGCGGCATCGCCTACCGCATGGCACGGGTCGATTACTCGTGCCTCGCGCGGGCCATCGCCATGCGCCGCACCCAAGGCTTCTTCAAGGTCATCGTCACCGACGACGCCGAGATGCGCATCCTGGGCATGCGCGCCGTGGGCGAGCATGCTTCAAGCGCCATTGAGGCCGTGAGCCTCATGATCAAGCTGGGCATCCCTGTGCACGAGCTCGCGAACCTGATCCATCCGCACCCGAGCATCACCGAGGGCGTGCAGGAATGCGCACGCTTGCTGCTTGGCCACAGCCTCTTCAAGCCGGAGATCTTCGGCGACAAGCTGCGCTGCGCGGCGTGGTCTCCGGAGGTCGCCGGCATCCGGGCGGCCTGAAGCGCGGCGGTCTTCGCGCACATGTCCGAGGCCAGTTGCAGGCAGCAGTCAGCATGTAATGGGCGGCTGATCCATCGCGCCCTTGTAAGGCGCGGAGCATGTCCAACAGCCTGGGGGCGATCCCGGCCCACGAACGAAGACACGCGAAGCCTGAGCCTACGGTGGCCCTGGATCGCTGAAGGCCGGATTGCTCAGGAACTCGTGGTCGGTGAGCGTGTTGAGGAATGCGAGCAGCTGGGCCTTCTTCTCCGGCGTGAGCTGCAATCCGCCTTGCGTGAATTTCATGAAGGGCGATACCGTGGGCGAGACTTTGCCGCCGCTGTTGTAATGCTCGATCACCTCTTCCAAAGTGCTGAAACGGCCATCGTGCATGAAGGGCCCGCTCACGGCAACGTTGCGCAGGGAGGGGGTCTTGAACAGGCCACGGTCCTGCGGCTGCCCGGTGACCTCATAGAATCCAAGATCCGTGAACACGCTGTCGAGGCCGTTGTTGCGCATCATCCCATCGGTGAAGCGGGCGCCGCCATGCGGATGGCAATGGAAGCAATCGGCGCCCCACTGGCCTCCTAGGCCGAGCGCGGGGTCACCGCCCTCCTGCTGCGTGAGGAGGAAACCGAGCTGCTCCTCGGGGGTGAGCAGTTCTTCTCCGCGCATGAAGCGATCGAATTTGCTGTTGCCGCTGATCAGGGTGCGCAGGAACTGCGCGACGGCCTTCGCGGTCTTGTACTTGTCGATGCTGGTGCTTCCGAAGGCATCGCGGAAGAGCGCTTGGTAGGCGGGATCAGCCTGCAGCTTGGCCACTGCACTGGGCCAGGTCTCGTGCATCTCGATCGGGTTCTCCACGGGGCCGAGGATCTGCTGCTCCAAGGTGGGCGCGCGGCCGTCCCAGAAGAAGCGCTGCTCCCAGCCCAAGTTCTGGATCACCATGCTGGTGCGGTTGCCTTGGATCCCGTCGATGCCGGTGCTGAATTGATTGCCGTTGTCGCTGAAGGCGAAGGCCTGCGCGTGGCAGCTGGCGCAGCTCATGGTGTTGTTCCCGCTCAGCCGCTCCTCGTAGAAGAGGAATCGGCCCAGCTTCACGCCTTCCACGGTCATGGGGTTATCCGCCGGAATGGTCATGGGCGGGAAGTTGGCCGGGATCACCAGCGTGTAAGGGGTGGTCGCATGCCCACCGCTATTCTCTTCCTCTGGCTCGGGCTCAGGGCGGCAGGCCATCATGGTGAGCAGAGCTGCCAGGGCGATGATGAGTGGTTTCCGGCTCATGGCACTTGGTCTATGGGGCGCTCGTCGGTGAGGGCGTGCAGGAAGGCGATCAGGTCGGCTTTGTCCTGCGGGCTCAACGCAAAGCTCTGCATTTCGGGGTCGTGGTTCACATGGGGCAGGCCGCCTGTTGCGAAGAAGTCGATGACCGCTTCCAAGCTCGCCACGCTGCCGTCGTGCATGTACGGCGCAGTGCGTGCGATGTTGCGCAAGCTGGGCGTCTTGAACCTGCCGTTGTCCGCAGGGTTCAGCGTGATGCGCTCACGTCCGGGATCCGTGTAGCTCAGGTACTGCCCCAGGTTGTGGTACCCGTGGTCGCTGAGGTCGAAGCCACCATGGCAAGCTGTGCAGTTGAGCGCCTCGCTGCGGAAGAGCTCCAGGCCATGCTGCTCGCTCGGCGTGAGCGCGGAGGCATCG
>CAZFBP010000203.1:0-6102 GCA_964517255.1 uncultured Chryseobacterium sp. | reverse complement strand
CAGGTGGAGGTGCTTGAGGCAGGTGCAGGAACAGGAGCATGAGGCTGGAGCAGGAGCAGGAGCAGGAACAGGAGCAAGAGGCAGGAGCAGGAGCAGGAGCAAGTGCCGACTGCCAACTGCCTATTGCCTACTGTCAACTGCCTACTGCCAACTGCCAACTGCCAACTGCAAACTGCCAACTGCCTACTGCAAACTGCGGACTGCTAACTCCCCACCTGCGCTTCCGTCTTGAACTCGCTCGTAGTATGGAAGGTGATCGCGGGATTGTTGCGCCGCTCCAGATCGAGCATGTAGGCGCTCGGGGCGATGAACACCGGGTTGCCGTCCTTGTCCTGCACGATCTGCTGGGCCTTCACGCGGATGAACTGGTCGAGCGCGGCCTCGTCGGTGGTGGTCATCCAGCAGGCCTTGTGCGCGGGGATCTGCTGAAAGGCGCACTTGGCGCCGTACTCGTGATCCAGGCGGTAGGCGATCACCTCGAACTGCAATTCACCCACGCAGCCCACGATCTTCTTGTTGCCGGGCTGCTGCGTGAAGAGCTGCGCCACGCCCTCGTCGGTGAGCTGGCGGATGCCCTTCTCCAGCTGCTTGCTCTTCATCGGGTCCAGGTTCACCAATTCGCGGAAGAGCTCGGGCGAGAAGGCCGGAATGCCTCGGAAGTTGAAGTGCCCGCCTTCGTTGAGCGTGTCGCCGATCTTGAAGTTGCCGGTATCGAAGAGGCCGATCACATCGCCGGGCCAGGCTTCATCGACGATGGTCTTCTGCGCCGCGAGGAAGGTGGTGGGCGTAGCGAAACGCAAGGGCTTCTCCAGGCGCACGTGATTGTAGTACGTGTTTCGCTCGAAGTGGCCGCTGCACACGCGCAGGAAAGCGATGCGGTCGCGGTGATTGGGATCGATGTTCGCGTGGATCTTGAACACGAAGCCGCTGAAGCGCGGGTCGTCGGGCTTCACCTCGCCTTGGTCCGTGGCGCGCGGGCCCGGCGGCGGCGCGATGTCCACGAAGGCATCGAGCAATTCCTTCACGCCGAAGTTGTTGAAGGCGCTGCCGAAGAAGACCGGCGCGATGCGGGCGCTGCGGTAGGCCTCGATGCTCAGCGGCTCGTACACGCCCTCGATCAATTCGATGTGGGCGCGCAACTCGTTGGCGGGGTCGGCGCCGAGCAGCTCATCGAGCTGCGGATCGGCGAGGTCGTTCACGCGCGTGCTGCTGGTCTCGCGTTTGGTCTTGCCGGGATCGAAGAGGCGCAGACCCTTGCTGTGCAGGTCGTACACGCCCTGGAAGGTGGCGCCTATGCCCACGGGCCAGCTCATGGGACGCACCTTGATGCTGAGCTTCGCTTCCAGCTCGTCGAGCAGGTCGAAGGGATCGCGGCCTTCGAGATCGAGCTTGTTGATGAAGACGATCACCGGCGTGCTGCGCATGCGGCACACCTCCATCAGGCGCTCGGTCTGCGCCTCCACGCCCTTCACGCAATCGATCACCAGGATCACGCTGTCCACCGCCGTGAGGGTGCGGTAGGTGTCCTCGGCGAAGTCGCGGTGACCGGGCGTATCGAGCAGGTTGATCAGCCGCTCGCCGTACTCGAAGGTCATCACCGAAGTGGTGACGCTGATGCCGCGTTGCCGTTCGATCTCCAGAAAGTCGCTGGTGGCGCCGCGGCGGATCTTGTTGCTCTTCACCGCGCCCGCCGTCTGGATGGCGCCGCCATAGAGCAGGAACTTCTCCGTGAGGGTGGTCTTCCCGGCGTCGGGGTGGCTGATGATGGCGAAGGTGCGCCGCCGCTCGATCTCCTGCTGCAATGACATGCCTGACGGTTCCGGTTGAAGGCCTGCCTGCCGCAGGAAGGGCCGCGAAAGTAGTTGGCGCGATGTTGAAGGAAGACTGAACACCAAAGCTCTTGGTACCGCTGGCTTGCCTGCCGAAGGAAGGCACTGCCCGCCGCGCACATGCGCACGCACGGCTTGACCCGGCAGAGCCGTGGATTGACGTCTTCAGGATCGAACGGACCATGGAACTGCAGGTGCAGCACGCGGCAGCCATTGATGTGATGGCCGCCGAGCTGGAACAGGCAGGCCTCACCGTGTTCACCGTGCATGTGGCGCGGCCGCTGTACTCGCGCATCGCGCAGGCGCGTGCGGCTGGGGCCATGCCCCGGCATCGCCCGCTCGTGCGGAGCGCCCTCAAGGTTTCATGAATGGGAACAGCGTGCGGCCTCCTTCACGGC
The DNA here is from genome assembly GCA_964517255.1 of uncultured Chryseobacterium sp. GTDB lineage: Bacteria > Bacteroidota > Bacteroidia > Flavobacteriales_F > PHOS-HE28 > PHOS-HE28. Next base: position 3,875 of record CAZFBP010000203.1, on the reverse strand, counting down.
GCTTCACCGTTCCGCTCAGATAGAAGCCGGTGACCTGGGCCATGAACTCCTGACGGTCGTCCTTGATCGAGGCTTCTATGAGTTCAGGGGCGTTCCACTTCTCCAGGAACGCGCGCAGGGGCTCCTTGATGGCTGCGGTGTCGGTGATCGCCGGGAATTGCTTCCGGATCGCTTCGACTTCCTTATACATGCGGACCGCCGCATCCGGGGCGGTCATCCTGTGCAGCGAGAATCGGTAGTCTGCATCATGGATGCGCTCCAGGTGCCGGCCCACCTTGGCGATGGCACGATCCTGCTTGCTGCCCAGGCATCCCAAGGGCCACACGGCGAGCAGCAGCAAGGCCAAACGGCCGTAGGTCGGTTTGCGCGTGAGCATGTTGGGGATCCGTGAGGCGCGCATGACCGCCGGCCGGTGCTTGTTCGGTGCGGCAGGGCGCGACCGCGCACCGCAGGGTGAGCGGGCTTACGCCGGAAGCCGCACCGCGAATTTGGTGATTCCTTGCGTTGGTCCGCCTCGGCTGCCGGAAAGGTCACTGGCAAGAGATGCGGGCCGTAGCGCATCCTTGGGTTCGGCTCCCTTCTCTCCAGCCCGTCGCCCAAAGCCCCCCCTTCGTCGAAGCCGATCCGTGACCAACCAGCCCCCTCCCCTAGTTTCGCCGCAAACCCTTTGGAATGAAGATCAGGAACCTTACCAGCGTGCTCGCGCTCAACCTGGCGATGCCGGCCCTGGCGCAGGAAACGCCCATCACCTTGCAAGTGGAGCAGATCGCCACAGGCCTCACGCGCATCGTTGACATCAGCCATTGCGGCGACGACCGCCTCTTCCTCACCCTGCAGGCGGGCAACATCCGCATCATGCAGGCCGACAACACCTTGCTTGCCGCCCCTTTCCTGAACATCACCGACCGCGTGAACGACGCGGGCAATGAGCAAGGGCTGTTGGGCCTGGCCTTCCCGCCGGACTACGCCACCAGCGGCAAGTTCTACGTGTGCTACACGGCCGGCACCAGCGCGGGCACCAGCCGCGTATCGCGCTTCAGCGTGACCAGCGACCCGAATGTGGCCGATCCCGCAAGCGAAGAAATCCTCTACACCATCGCCCAACCTTACCCCAACCACAACGGCGGCGATCTGGACTTCGGGCCCGATGGCATGCTCTACGTGGGCTTCGGCGACGGCGGCAGCGGTGGGGACCCGGATAACAACGCGCAGAACATGGGCAGCGCACTGGGCAAGATGCTCCGCCTCGATGTGAGCGGGCCTACGAGCTGGGCGGTGCCTGCTGATAATCCGTTCGCCACCGCGAACCCGGCCGATACGTTGCCGGAGATCTTCGCCAGCGGCCTGCGCAATCCTTGGCGATTCGGCTTCGATGCGCAGAATGGCGATCTGTGGATCGGCGATGTGGGACAGAATGCCGTGGAGGAACTGGACTATTGGCCCGGCGATGACCTCACGGGCCCCAATTACGGCTGGCGCTGCTATGAGGCCGCCAGCGCGTACAACACCAGCGGCTGCCAGCCCGCCTCAGCATACGTTCCCCCGGTTGCCATTCATCCGCAATCCGCGCAGGGCTGGTGCTCCATCATCGGTGGCCGCACCTACCGAGGCCCCACCTATTGGCGGATCGAAGGCCATCACATCTACACCGATTACTGCGGCGGCCAATTCTATTCGCTGCGCCCCGATGAGTTCGGGGGCTGGGTGCGCACCCAGGTGCTGGCTACCGGCATCACCGGCTGGAGCGTGATCGCGGAGAACAGCGCCGGGGAACTCTTCGGCGGCGACAACACCAACGGTCGCCTGTACCGCATCAAGGAGGTCTGCACGGAGCCCGCACCGGTGATCGCATCGAACGGCGTCGAGCTGAGCAGCACCGCCGCGCTCAGCTACCAGTGGTACCTGGGCGCCACGTCGATCAATGGGGCCACCAGCCAGGACTACACCGCCACGGAGAACGGCAGCTACCGCGTGCTGGCCAGCACGCAGGTGGGCTGCCAGCTCTTCTCCAACACCATCGAGGTGTTCACCGCCGGCGTGGAGGCGATGTCCGCCCAGGGCATCACCGTGCGCCCTGTTCCCGCCGACGCCAGCATCTTCATCGACGGTGCCGCGCAAGGCACCACTGTGGAATTGCTCGATGCGCAGGGACGCATCGTGCGCAGCGCCGCCCAGGACGGCACTGGCCAGGTGGCCTTCAGCACCGCGAAGCTGCCCAGCGCGCCCTACACCGTGCGCATCAGCGCGCGCGATGGCCAGGTGATCCTGCGCCAGCAGGTCTCCGTGCTGCACTAGGACCAACCGCCATCTTGAACGAGGCCCCGTCGTCCGGCGGGGCTTCGTCATTCAAGATGCGCTCCGCATCTTCACGCGCCCCCGCTCTCGCGGTATGCGACACATGCTCGCCCCTGCCCCACCCTTCCAACTGCGCCAGGTGCGCGACTTCAGCCAACTGGTGAGCGGCGGATTCGCATTCCTGCGCCGGCACGGAAGGCCGCTGTACCGAGCCATCCTCATCTGCTGCCTGCCACCAATGCTGCTGGTGACCTATTTGCTCGGTGGCGCGCTCGATGCGCTCTTCGGCTCGCGGACCTTCGGCAGCGAGGCTGACCACAGCGGCTACCTCGCGCTCGGCGCATACGTGCTGGGCCTGCTCGTGGCGCTGCTGCTGCATGCCATGATCCACGAGTTCTTCCGCCTTTACGACCAAGGCCAGGACGCGAGCACCGGCCTGTTGCTGCGCCGCGCCGTGCGCATGTCGCTGCACTACCTCGGCATCCTGGCGCTCACCGCGCTGATGCTCGCCGGCGCGGTCTTCCTCTGCGCGCTGGTGTTCGCGTTGGAGGAACCGGTGCTCAACGTGGTGGCGGTGCTGGGCATGATCGCGGCGGTGCTCGCGGTGCTGACGATGTGCTCGCTGGCCTCTGCGGCGCAGGCGTTGGAAGCGAAGGGCGTGGCCACCGCCATGGGCCGCTCGTGGAGCCTCGTGCGCAATCAGTTCTGGTCAACGCTGGGCTTGGGCGCGGTGGTGGGCCTGATCGTGCTGATCCTCACCTACGCTGTCCAGTTCATCGCCTCGATGCTGATGTTCGTGATCGTGGCCCTGGGCGTCTCGATGCAAGGCCAGGCCAGCGCGGTGCCCATCCTGATGGCGTTGATCCTCGCGCTGATGTTCTGCGTGCTGCTGATCGCCTATCCGGTGCCCTGCGCGTGCATGATGCTGAAATTCTGCAGCCGCGCGGAGGAGGAGGAAGGGCACGGGCTGCGCGAGCGCGTTGCGGGCTTCGGGGAGCTATAGGAAGACGGGCCGCGGTGGCGCGGAGGACGATCCGAACCCGATGCGCCTGTCGGAATGCTGAATAAGGGCCACCGGGATTCTCTGCCTCTCTGCGGCTCTGCGGCCACTGCCCTCTCCCCGTTATGTTCGCACTCCCCATGCGCGAAGCGGCCTTCATCAAACGCAACCAGGCGAAATGGCACCGGCTGGAGCAATCACTCACAGGCATGGCCACGCTCGGCGGCGACGAGGCCAGCACCCTCTACATCGAGCTGAACGACGACCTGAGCTACGCGCGCACCTTCTACCCCAAGAGCGCCGTGGTGGGCTACCTGAACGGGCTGGCGCTGAAGCTGCACCACCACATCTACCGCAACAAGAAAGTGCCGCGCGCGCGCTTCATCTCCTTCTGGACACACGAGGTGCCGCTGGCCGTGCACGCGGCGCGCAAGAGCCTGTTGGTCTCCTTCCTCGTGTTCGCCGTGGCCGCGCTGATCGGCGCCGTGAGCACCGCGCACGATGAGACCTTCCCCCGCCTGATCCTCGGCGATGCTTACGTGGACATGACCTTGGACAACATCAAGCAGGGCCGCCCCAT
>CAZFBP010000202.1:0-6108 GCA_964517255.1 uncultured Chryseobacterium sp. | reverse complement strand
CCGGCATCCAGGGCTTCTTCCTCGTGCTCATCTGCCTGGCGCTCTTCCTCAACTGGCGGCTCGCGTTCTGGGTGGCTGTGGGGATACCCGTGGCCTTCGCGGGCATGTTCATCATGGCGCCTTCCTTCATCACCATCAATGTCATGAGCCTGTTCGGGATGATCCTCGTGGTGGGCATCCTTGTGGACGACGGCATCGTGATCACCGAGAGCATCTATCAGGAGTTCGAACGCGGCCATCCTCCGGTGAAGGCGGCCTTCATCGGTCTGAACAAGGTGCTACCTGCGGTGATCAGCTCGGTGCTCACCACGGTGGCGGCCTTCAGCACCTTCTTCTTCATCGAAGGACGCCTGGGTGATTTCGCCCCCGCGCTGGCCTTCGTCACCATCGCCACGTTGATCTTCTCCCTTGTCGAGGCGGCATTCACACTGCCTGCTCACATCGCGCATTCCAAGGGGCTCACGCGCGAGAAGAACCGCTTCGAGGCGACCATGGATGGCTTCATGGCCTGGCTGCGCGACAAGCGCTACGGCGCCTTGTTCGACCGCTTCATGCGCCATCGCACGCTCACGGCGGGCATCGCCTTCTTCCTGCTGGCCATCACCATCGGGTCAGTTGGCGCCGGCATCATCAGGACCACCTTCTTCCCGGTGATCGAGCGCGATGATGTGGCCGTGGAGCTGGAGATGGTCACCGGCACGCGCGAGAACATCGTGTTCAACGAGCTGCAGCGGATCGAAGGACTCGTGTGGGACATCAACGAGGAGATGAGCGCAGGCAGGGAGGATAGCCTGGATGTGGTGCTGAAGGTGCAGACCATCCTCGGTCCGCGCGCTGAGGCGGGGAAGCTCAACGTCATCCTGCTCAACGGCGAGCAGCGCGGATTCCGTGCCGAGGAGATCACCAACCGGCTGCGCGAGCGTGCCGGCAATGTGCCCGGCGTGCAGAACCTCACCTTCGGCCTGGCCACACCATTCGGCAAGCCGGTCTCCGTATCGCTCCGGAGCAACAATCTATCAGAGCTCAATGCCGCAAAGGCCGAATTGCGATCGGAGCTGGTGAAGCTGCCCATGCTGCGGGATGTGGTGGATAGCGACCGGCCCGGCAACCGTGAAGTGGTGCTGAATCTGAAGGCGCAGGCACAGCTGCTCGGCCTCACCATGCAGGAGATCGTGGGTCAGGTGCGGCAGGGCTTCTTCGGCCTGGAGACGCAGCGCGTGCAGCGCGGTGAGGACGAGGTGAAGATCTGGGTGCGCTATGCGGAAGGCGCGCGCGCGTCGCTGCTCGATCTGGAGGACATGCGTGTGCGGACGGCCGATGGGCGGGCTTTCCCCTTGACCGAACTCGTGACGTACCGGATCGAGCGCGGCATCCGCGCCATCAATCACCTCGACGGTCAGCGCGAGGTGCGCGTGGAGGCCGACCTGAGCAGCAGCGCGCAGAGCGCCACGGACGCGCAAACGCTCGTGGCCGATGAGATCATGAAGCCGTTGCTCGCCCGGCATCCCGGCCTCAGCTACAGCTTCGAGGGCCAGGGTGAGCAGAGCCGCAAGGTGGGTTCCAGTGCCATGCGCGTGCTGCCCATCACGCTGATCATCATGTTCGCCATGATCGTGATCACCCTGCGCAGTCTCTGGCAGATGCTCGCCGTGCTGCTCTGCATCCCGCTGGGCTTCATCGGCATCGCCTGGGGGCATTGGATCCACGACGTGCAGATCAGCCTCTTCAGCTTCTTCGGCATGATCGCCCTCATCGGGGTCATGGTGAACGATTCACTCGTGCTGCTCAGCACCTTCAACGACAACATGAAGTCGAGCATGCGCTTCGGCCAGGCGCTGCGCGCTGCAGCGCTCAGCCGCTTACGTCCCATCCTGCTCACCTCGCTCACCACGGTGGCGGGCCTGCTTCCCATCACGCTCAACAAGAGCTTCCAGGCCCAGTTCCTCATCCCCATGGCCATCACGGTGGCCTACGGACTGGCCATCGCCACCTTCGTCACGCTCATCGTGCTGCCCGTGCTCATCAGCGGGCTGAACGATGCCCGCCGTTTCCTGGGCTGGGCATGGAACGCCGAGACCCCGAGCGCCGAATCCGTCGAACCCGCCGTGAAAGAAATGCCCTATGAGGACCTTCAAGAAGAGCCTGACGCTGGCCGCACTGTTATCCGCGGTTTCAGTACTGGCCCAGGACACCCTGAGCCTTGATGCGGCCATTCGCTTGGCGCTCGCCAACGAGCATGGCATCCGCATGGCGCGCAACGATGCAGCCATCGCAGGGGAAGCAGCCACTGCCGGCAATGCGGGCCTGCTGCCGCGCATCGACGCCAGTGGGCGGGCGACATACAGCAACCAGGATACGGAGCTCGATTTCGCTGAAGGCATTCCGGATGTGGAGCGCAATGGCGTGGTGAACACGGCACTGAGCGGCCAGGTCGGATTGACCTACACGGTCTTCAACGGCCTGGGCAATTTCGCTGCGCTTGATCGTGCGCGCCTGGGCGCACAGATCGCCGACCAGCGGATGCGCGCCCAAGTGGAGGGGACACTCACCCAGGTGATCGCGCTGTACTTCGGGCTGTCCGCGATGGATCAGGATGTGGCGATCACGCAGCGCATCGCCGCCATCAGCGCGGAGCGTTTCGTGCGCTTGGAGAGCAAGGCCGCTCTCGGCGGAAGCCGCTTGGATGCGCTCAACGCCGAGGTGGACCTTCAAGCGGATAGTGCGGCCTTCCTGATAGCGGTGCAGCGGCGAGAGCGCACGCAGCGCGACCTGAATGTCCTCATGGGTCGAGCGCCGGATGCCTCCATACTCCCATCGCGACAGGTTTCCTACGCTTCCGGATTGGATCAAGAGCGGCTGGTGGCGGAGGCGATGCAGGGCAATGCGCAGCTTGCAGCCGCCACTGCCCAAGCGCGCGCCGCAGAAGCCGATGAGCGGATCTCCAAGGCCATGCGCTGGCCGCGGCTCGACCTGAACGCGGGCTACGGCGTGAGCGATCAGCAGAATGGAGTGGGCCTGGTGCTCGGCACGTACACGCAAGGTCTCAATGCCGGCGTCACATTAAGCGTCCCGCTCTATGATGGCGGCCGTTTGGGCACGCAAGCCGGACAGGCCAGGTTGCGATCCGAGAGCGCGTCCATCGCCGAGCAGCAGGCACGGGCGCTGGCGGAGCGCGATGTGCGTAATGCCTATGCGGCATGGCGCACCCAGCGCGAGGTGATGCGCATCCAAATGTCCGCTGCGAGGACCGCGCAGATCAATTTCGATCGCACACGTGACCTCTTTCAAGCGGGCCAGCTCACCGGCCTGCAGTTCCGCCAGGCTCAACTGGACCTGGCCAATGCGCAGCGCCAGGCGGTGGTGGCAGGCTTCGATGCGAAAGTGGCTGAGCTGTCGCTGTTGCGCTCCAGTGGCGGTCTTCTTTCGGCGCTAGGCGTCGGCGACATCCGTTGATCCCGGCGTACGCATCCGGAAAAGCACCTCGAACGACGGGGTGACGTCCGTGCGCACATGTAGGCTGCCATCGAGTTGATCGGCCAGCGCCTCCACGATCTCCAGGCCCAATTTTCCGGGCCCGTTCATCGCGCCATGCTTCGGCGGCACGCCGTTGTTGCTCACCACCAGCCGGTGCAGGTCGCCTTCCACCTTGGTCACCTCCAGGATGATGTGGCCGCCGGTGGCGTGCGGGAAGGCGTGCTGGAACGCGTTGGTGACCAGTTCGCAGACGATGATGCCCAGTTCGATGGCCGTGTCCTGATCGGCCCGGATGCCATGGCTCTCCACGGCGATGCTCACCGTGAGCCGCTTCTCACCCTGCATCTCGGCGATGGAGGCGGTGAGCTGCTTGAGGAACACGCCGAGGTCGATGTCGCGCAGATCAGGGTGGTCGTAAAGACGGTGATGCACCAGTGCGATGGTGTCGATGCGGCGCTTGCCGCGCAGGAACTCCTCGCGCACGTGCTCGTCATCCAGCGATGAGGCCTGCAGGTTGAGCAGGCTGCTCACCACTTGCAGGTTGTTCTTCACGCGGTGGTGCACCTCACGGCTCAGCACCTCGCGTTCGCCGCTGGCCTTGGTGAGTTTGTACTCGAGCTGTCGCGCCTGGAGAGCGAGGAGGCCGGCTGCTTTGCGCCGCTTGCGAGCGCGCCAGGCCAGCAGCAGCAGGCAGAGCGTGAAGATGGCGAGCGCGGCTGCGGCCAAGGCCAGTATCCTGCGCTCGGGCAGCAGCCAGTCGTCAAGGGCCTCCAGGTCCATGACCACCACGGCGATGAGCGGCAGGCCATTCAGCTGGCAAGCGGTGGCTTGCGCGGAATAGCGCGCTTCAGGCATTTCGAGTATGAATGTGCCGACCTGCTTCTGCGCGAGCCAGGTCTCGATGGCCGTGCGCATGGCCGACATCAGGGGCTCCTTCAACGTGGCCCGGTTGTAGGCCAGCCCGCGGCCCTCGGCCGTGAGCAGTGCCAGCCCGTAGCGTGAGAGCGGCAGGCCCAGCACATCGAGCAATGCGGTTCGGTCCAGGTCCACATCGAGCATGAGCACGTGATATTCCAATTCGTCATGGCGGCGCGTCGTGATGCTCAGATGAAGCACGGGTGCGCTGGTATCGCCGAATTGGCGCTCGCTCCATGCCGGCGCGTCGCGGTCGTTCTCCAGGGCCTTGCTGAACCAGATGCGCTCGCGCGGATCGTATCGGCCCATGGTCGTCCATAGTGATGCCAAGGAATCCGGAATGCCATCTTGGAGCCGCCAAGCCGAGGGCAGGGTGTCCTTGCTGCCGGCCGTGGTGCGCACCAGCCACAGCGCGCTGTCGCGGTGCAAGGCGAATTCATTCCCGGCCTCATCGGCGAGGCGGATGGAGTTGATCGCCCAATGCGATTCGATCAGGACACGCCAGCGCTGCAGCAGCGTGGCTGTGTCCATGCCGGTCTTCACGGCCTGTGCCTCTTCCATGAGGTCCTCTTCCAATTCGTGGAACTGCGCATCCAGCCGGATGCCGAGCATCTGGTGCGCGCGCAGCTGCGCCAGACCGGCCAGGTCGCTCGCACGCTGCTCCAATGAGCGGAATGCCCTGAACAGCATGAGCCCGCTGGCTCCGATGAGCAGGGCCAGGAGCGCGGGCAACAGACGGTCGATGGGTCGGCGCTCCATCAGCGGCAGGTCGCTTGGGTCACCTCGGTGCGCGTCACCTCCACATCCGCGCCGCCGTCCTTGATCTGCGCGGCGGTGAGGCGCTGGGGGATGAAGTAGAAGCCATTGAGGCGGCCGTTCAGCACCATCCCTGCCCGCATGCAGGTGTCCGCTTCAAAGGTCTCGATGGTGCGGCCTTGATAGTAGAGGTCGATGCCCAGGCTGATGCGCCGATCGCCATCGGACATGTTCCTCAGGCGAACCAGCAGCTCGCTCGGCTTGCCGGGCGGGTGCTTCCAGCGGTAGGCGATCTCAACGCCATCGTGCGTGCCTTTCTCCGTGAACTGCGCGCAGGTGCTGGTTGCCAGCGCGAGCATTGCAAGGGACAAGGCGGTATGGCGCATCGGTCAGATGGCGTTCAGTGCGTCGATGGTGCGTTGCGCGTCCGCGTCGCTCACATCGAGGTGGGTGACCATGCGAACCTGATCGGGGCCGATCGCGAAGCAACGGATGCCTTGGGCCTCGAGCGCGCTCACGTGCTGCTTCGAATCGTGATCGATGTCGTAGATGATGATGTTGGTATCGACGGGCATGAGCCGCACGCACCACGGGCGCTGCGCCACGGCCTCGCCGATGCGCTGGGCGCGCGCGTGGTCGTCCCTGAGCCGTGCGACATGATGATTCAGCGCGTGCATCCCGGCCGCTGCGATGATGCCCGCCTGCCGCATGCCGCCGCCCAAGCGCTTGCGCACGCGCCGCGCCTGATGGATGAAGGCCGAGGAACCGACGAGCACGCTGCCCACCGGCGCGCCCAGCCCTTTGCTGAGGCAGATGGAGACGCTGTGGAACAGCGCGCCCCAATCCTTCGGTGCGCTGCCATCCAAGGCCATGGCATTGAAGAGCCGCGCGCCGTCCAGGTGGAGCATGAGGCCGTGCGAATCGCACGCTGCGCGGATGCGTTCCGCTTCCTCCAGGTCCCAG
>CAZFBP010000201.1:0-6114 GCA_964517255.1 uncultured Chryseobacterium sp. | reverse complement strand
CCTGCTCAGCGTGCGCCCGTACCGCAGCCCGCACCACACCATCAGCGATGTGGCGCTCGTCGGCGGCGGGTCCTTCCCGCAGCCGGGCGAGATCAGCCTGGCGCACAACGGCGTGCTCTTCCTCGATGAGCTGCCCGAGTTCAAGCGGCAGGTTCTCGAGGTGCTGCGGCAGCCCTTAGAGGACCGCGTGGTCACCATCAGCCGCGCGAAGTTCTCGGTGGAGTACCCGGCCAGCTTCATGCTGGTGGCGGCCATGAACCCGTGCCCCTGCGGTTACTACAATCATCCCGACAAGGATTGCGTGTGCGCCCCTGGCGTGGTGCAGAAGTACCTCAACAAGGTGAGCGGCCCGCTGCTCGACCGCATCGACATCCACATCGAAGTGACGCCTGTGCCCTTCGCAGAGCTGAGCGCCGAGCGACCCAGCGAGAAGAGCGTTGACATGCGAGAGCGTGTGATCGGCGCGCGGCGCGTGCAACAGGAGCGATACGCCGGGAAGAGGATCCACAGCAACGCGCAAATGGGCAGCAGGGAGCTGCGCGAGATCTGCCGCATCGATGCCGCTGGCAAGGCCCTGCTCGAGAAAGCCATGGAGCGCCTCGGCCTGAGCGCCCGCGCCTACGACCGCATCCTGAAGGTGGCGCGCACCATCGCCGACATGGCCTCAAGCCCGGACATCCGCACGGAGCACCTGGCCGAGGCCATCCAGTACCGCAGTCTGGACCGCGAGGGGTGGGCGGGTTGAGGCACTTGTAACCAAGGGAAGCACGCTCCGTTGGAAGGGCCTGATCAGAAGCCCGTCCATCGTGAAACCATACTCCCTCGCCCTCTTCGCCGCCCTGATGGCGCCGCTCGCCTCACTGAGCTCTTACGCCCAGGGCGGTGATGAACAGCGACAGTACCTCAGTGAGGTGCTGGAGCCTGCGGCCAAGAAGAGGGCGGCCTACTACCGCGAGGTGGCTGGCAAGGACGGTGAACTCTTCATCGGCAAGACATACTCAGTGGCCGGCAAGCTGAAAGCCGAAGGCACCTACCATGATGCGGCGATGACCTTGCCGCACGGCGCGTTCACCTTCTATCACCCCAACGGGCGCGTGGAGAGCAAGGGCGAGTACATCAACGGCAGCAAGAGCGGCATCTGGCTGCGCTACGACGCCTGGGGAGAACAGCTGGCCGAGAAGATCTACGACCCCGAGCCGCTGGCCAACATCGTGTACACCCGCGCGCAGACCATGCCGCAGTTCAACGGCGGTGATCAGAAGGCCTTCGTGCGCCACATCAGGGCCAAGGTCGAATCGGAGGCTGATCAGCGGGTGAAGGGCACTTACACCACGAGCTTCGTCGTGGAGAAGGACGGATCGCTCACCGAAGTGAAGGTGCTCGAAGGGCAGGACAAGAAGATCGGCGAGCAGGTGGCCGGCGCTGTGAAGAGCACCGCGCCCTGGAGCCCCGGCGCAGAGAAAGGCCAGCCCGTGCGCGTGCAGATGCGCGTGCCCGTTCAGTTCTAGAACCACGTTCCATACACCATAGTCAGGCGCCGGCCCCGTAAGGCCGGCGCTCGGCGTTCGGGAGCGCATCCGGTCGGCAAGTCGGCGCGCCGATCGGCTCCGTTCGAGCGCGTGCGGACACTCAAAGCAGCCCCTGTCCTTCAACCCCCAACCTGTACCTTCGCGTTCGTTCCGAACCACCATGCCTTCTTCCGAACTGCTCAAGCAACTGGCCCGCGAATCGTCCATGCTGCCGCAGGAGCAGGTGATGGAGGTGGGCCGCAAGAAGAAGAGCCTCTACATCGGCATTCCCAAGGAGATCACCTTCCAGGAGCACCGCGTGCCGCTTACGCCCGCTGCTGTGGCCACCCTGGTGCAGCGCGATCACGAAGTGGTGATCGAGCGCGGCGCCGGGCAGCCCGCCCAATTCCAGGACAGCGATTACAGCGAGGCCGGCGCGATGGTGGTCGATGGCCCGGCCGAGGTCTTCAAGGCCGACTTCATCCTGAAGGTGGCTCCGCCCACGCACGCCGAGATCGAGATGCTGCGCCACAAGCAGACCCTCGTGTCCGCGCTCCAGCTCACCGTGCAGCCCAAGGACACCCTGCGGCGCATGATGGAGAAGCGCATGACGGCCGTGGCCTGGGACTTCATCAAGGACCGCGAGAGCATATACCCGATCATCCGCGCCATGGGCGAGATCGCGGGCAACACCAGCATCCAGATCGCCAGCGAGTACCTCAGCGCCGAGAAGGGCGGACCCGGCCTCATGCTCGGCGGCATCAGCGGCGTGGAGCCTGCGGAAGTGGTGATCATCGGCGCGGGCACCGTGGGCGAATTCGCCACGCGTGCCGCCATGGGCCTGGGCGCCAGCGTGAAGGTCTTCGACAAGAGCATCTACCGCCTGCGTCGCCTGCAGACCGATCTGGGCCAGCGCGTATGGACCAGCGTGGTGCAACCGGAGGACCTGAAGAAAGCGCTGCGGAACGCGGATGTCGCCATTGGCGCGCTACGCCCCGAGCAAGGCCGCACGCCCATGGTGGTGACGGAGGAGATGGTGAAGGAGATGAAGAACGGCAGCGTGATCGTGGATGTGAGCATCGACCGCGGCGGCTGCTTCGAGACCAGCGAAGTCACCACGCACACCGATCCGGTTTTCAAGAAGTACGGTGTGATGCACTATTGCGTGCCCAACATCGCCAGCCGTGTGCCCCGCACGGCCAGCACCGCGCTCAGCAACATCTTCGGGCCCATGCTGCTGAACATGGGCGAGGTGGGCGGCTTCGAGGACCTGATCAAGCGCGACCTGGGCGTGCGCCACGGCGTGTACCTCTACAACGGCACCGTGACCAGTCCCATCCTCGGCGAGGCCTTCAAACTGCCGTACAAGGATCTGGACATCCTGCTCGCGGCCTTCTGATCATGGATCTGCAGCGGAGGCTCACGCTCTACCTCTTCGGCTTGATCATAGGCGGTGGCGCGGCTTACTTCTTCTACGGCGAACGGCTCACCTCAGGCGCCTGGATGCCCGAGGCCAAATTGAAGCAGCGGCTGCGCAGCACGCTCGTGAAGGCGACGCCTTCGGCCCAACGGGAGTTGGATGCGCGCGGTCTAGCACTCACCGATCTGCGCCTGCGCATGGACAGCGCGCGCATCGACTTCGGCGCGTCGGCGCGCAACGACGATAGCCTGATCTACTCCGTAGCGACCCCGTTGCGCGGGAAGGAGCTCACCATGCGCATCGGCACGCTGCGCGATTTCGACCGTGACAGCACGGCCACGTTGCTCGGGATCCGCTAGGACACGGCCGCTTGAGCACCGTTGTACTCGCGCTCCGCATCGGGATTGAGCAGCGTCACGAAGGTGAAGATGCCCAACGCGAGGCCGAAGGGGATGCTGAGGCAGCACAGCGCCGCGATGATGAGCGTGCCCATGCGATTGCGGCGCTGCCCGATCCAGCGGCCGCTCAGGATGATCAGCACGCCCCAAACCTCGATGAGCGCGAAAGCCACCCAGCCAAGCACCTGGAACACCGTGCCCACCACGCCGGCGGCCGGGTCGTTCGATTGCTCCGCCACGAAATCGCTGCTGAGGAAGCCGCCGAGGATCACGAACACCAGCATGGCCAGGCCGGTGACGCAGGTGAGGATGCCATAGACGTAGTGCAGTACCGAAAGGGTGGGGAGGTGCCGGTTCATGGCCTTGGAGTTTGGTCGGTCAAGGCTAAGCGCTACCGCGCCCGCCAACCGCATCGCCTACGCGAACGGCAGGCGTGCGGGACGAACGGAAGACCTCAGGCGCCGCCGTCGCGCTGCGTATGTTCACCGCATGGCCGCGCTGCGCGACATCCGCCTCTGGCTGCTGCTTTTCTTCATCGTTCGGCTTTACGGCATCGCCAATCCGCCGCTGGAGACCGCGCACCATTGGCGGCAGACCACCGTGCTCATGGTGGCGCGCAACTTCCACGAGGGCGGCATCGACCTCTTGCATCCGCGCGTGGACATGGCTGGCGAGAAGAGCGGCATCACCGGCATGGAGTTCCCGCTGCTCTCAGCGGTGATCGCGGCGCAGGCGAAGCTCTTCGGATTCGCGCACTGGCACGCGCGACTCATCGTGCTCCTCATCGGCACATTGGGCGTGTGGGCCTTCCACCAACTGCTGAAGCGCTACAGCGATGAGCGCATCGCATTCTGGTCGGCGCTCGCGTTGACCGCATCGCTCTGGTTCATGTACAGCCGCAAGGTGATGCCCGATGTCTTCTCCCTGTCGCTCGTGCTGCTGGGCCTGCTGGCCGCGAGCCGTTGCCTCGATGGCCGGCGCGCGCTGTTGAACGGCTTGTTGGCCTTGGTGCTGATCACGCTGGGTGCGCTCTCGAAGCTTCCTGCCGGCTGCCTGCTCGCCGTGCTGCCGCTGATGATCCTCGCACACGACTCGTGCGGCGCGCGTCGCTGGTGGCTGGGTCTCGCCATGGCCCTTGGCCTGTTGCCGGTGGGCTGGTGGTACTTCGTGCAGGTGCCCTGCTTGAATGCCCTCGGCGACTATGAGCACTTCTTCATGGGCATGTCCGTGAGCAATGGCGCGCGCTCTTTGGTCGAGCATTGGGGCCGCACGCTCGACAACTTCTACTTCGATGCGTTGCGATTCTCGGGATTCGCCGCGATGCTCATGGGATTGGCGATCGCGCTCCGCCGAAGGATGAGCGCCGTGCTCTGGTGCGCGCTGGCCTGCTCCATCGCCTTCGCGCTGGTGATGCTGAAAGCGGGCGATGCCTTCTGGAAGCACGCGTACTACGTGCTGCCGTTCGTGCCGGTGATGGCGATGCTCGCGGGCGTGGCCATCGCGGTGATCCCGAGGCACGGGCTGCGCGTGGCAGCGATGGCGCTCATCATCGGTGAGGGCCTCGCGAACCAGTGGCAGGATTTCCGGATCTCGGCCGCCTTGGCGCCACAGATGGAATTGGAAGCCGTCCTTGATCGCGTGGGCGCTCGCGAGGACCTCATCGTGGTGAACAGCGTGGCGATACCGACACCGCTTTACATGGCGCACCGCAAGGGCTGGACAACGAG
Source organism: uncultured Chryseobacterium sp. (assembly GCA_964517255.1). GTDB lineage: Bacteria > Bacteroidota > Bacteroidia > Flavobacteriales_F > PHOS-HE28 > PHOS-HE28. The sequence goes on along the minus strand of CAZFBP010000201.1, from coordinate 1,061 downwards.
CAGTAGTGACATGATGCGACCGGCCTTCCTCGATTCGCTAGCGGCGCTCGGCTGCAAGCATGTCGTGGTGCTGAAAGCGGGCGGTGATGGGGAGATCGCGTTGGATCGGCCGATTGAATCGGACGTCGGGGCCTTCGCGGTGCACCGTCTGAAACGCTGAGGCTAAGCCTCCTGCATCTTCTTCGCTGCCCGCTTCCGCTCGTTCTCGTCGAGCAGGATCTTGCGCATGCGCAGGTTCTTGGGCGTCACCTCCAGGTACTCGTCCTCGGCGATGTACTCCATGCACTCTTCCAGTGAGAACTTCACGGCGGGCGCGATGTTGAGCTTCTCATCGGTGCCGCTGGCGCGCATGTTGGTGAGCTTCTTGGTGCGCACCACGTTCACCACCAGCTCCTCGCCGGGCTTGGGGCTCTCGCCGATCACCTGGCCGGTGTAGATCTCCTCGCCGGGATCCACGAAGAACTTGCCGCGGTCCTGCAGCTTGTCCAGCGCGTAGGCCACCACGCCGCCCATTTCGCCGCTCACGATGCAGCCGGGGCGCGGGGCCTGGATCTGGCCCTTGTAGGGCTCGTAGCCCTTGAAGCGGTGCGCGATGATGGCCTCGCCCTCGGTGGCGGTGAGCAGCACGTTGCGCAGGCCGATGATGCCGCGCGCGGGGATGCTGAACTCCAGCACGGTGCGGTCGCTCTTCTGCTCGATGTTGAGGATCTCGCCCTTGCGGCGCGTCACGTGGTCGATCACGCGGCTGCTGAAGGGCTCCGGCACTTGCACGGTGAGCATCTCGATGGGCTCGTGGCGCTCGCCATCGATCTCCTTGTACAGCACTTGCGGCTGGCCCAACTGGAACTCATAGCCCTCGCGGCGCATGGTCTCCACCAGGATGCTCAGGTGCAGGATGCCGCGGCCGAAGACCAGCAAACGGTCGGGGCTGTCGGTCTCCTGGATGCGCATCGCGAGGTTCTTCTCGATCTCCTTGAAGAGGCGGTCGCGCACGTGGCGGCTGGTCACGAACTGGCCTTCCTTGCCGAAGAACGGGGAGTTGTTGATGGTGAAGAGCATGC
>CAZFBP010000200.1:0-6116 GCA_964517255.1 uncultured Chryseobacterium sp. | reverse complement strand
ACGCCGCCGCGCACGATGGCGACGCCCAACTCACAAGGGCTGTCGGCCGCAGTGGTGGCGGTCTCGAAATCGAGCGCGAGGAAGTCCATGAAGCGACGAAGGTAGCTGGCAGGGCCGGTGCAAGATGGGCTGCTTTTCGCCATGCCGTGGCGATATTTTCGCCACGTCGTGGCGATTTTCCACCCATTGGGATACATTCGCGGGGCGCAATCCCCAGCAGCGTATCTGCATGAAAGCCAGGAACCTCAGGCATTACGTTGACATCGCGATGAAGGACACACCGGTGGTGCTCGTGAACGGCGCGCGCCAAACGGGGAAGACCACCTTGGTGCAGGACGTCGCCGCGCGGAAGAAGGCATCGTACGTCACGCTCGACGACCACGCCGACCTCGACGCCGCGCTGAACGACCCGGCGGGCTTCATCGCGGGCCTGGGCCCCTTCGCGGTGATCGATGAGGTGCAGAACGCGCCGAACATCTTCCGCGCCATCAAGGCCTCGGTGGATCGCGACCGTCGTCCGGGGCGCTTCCTCCTGACCGGTAGCGCCAACGTGCTCGTGCTGCCCAAGCTCGCTGACTCACTGGCGGGCCGCATGGAGATCATCACCCTGTATCCGATGGCGCAGGATGAGCTCGCCGGGCGCAAGAGCGGCTTCATTGATGCGGTGTTCGGCAAGCGGCTGCCAACGAAAGCACCAACGCATTGCGACCGCACGAAACTGGCCCGCTTGGTGTTCGTGGGCGGCTATCCCGAAGTGATGGGCCGCGCCGACAGCGCGCGCCGCAACGCATGGTACAGGGCGTACATCACCGGCGTGCTGCAACGCGATGTGCGCGACATCAGCAACATCGCCGACCTGAGCGCCATGCCCAAACTGCTGGCGCAACTGGCCATGCGCAGCAGCGGCCTCATGAACCTCGCCGACATCAGCCGCGGCCTCGACGCGCCGCACAGCACATTGCGCCGCTACCTCGCATTGCTCGAAGCCACTTTCCTGCATGTGCCGCTGCGCCCGTGGACAGCCAACCGCAGCAACCGCTTGGTGAAGGCCGAGAAGATCCACCTCTCCGACAGCGGCTTCGCGGCGCATCTATGCGGCATCAACTCGGCAGGCGAGCTCGCGAAGAGCGACCGCTTCGGCAACCTGCTGGAGACCTTCGTTGTGAACGAGCTGCGCAAGATGTCCGGCTGGAGCAAGACCACTGTTGAGCACTACCACTTCCGAAACGAGAAGGCGCGCGAGGTGGATGTGGTGCTTGAGGATAGCACGGGCCGCGTGGTGGGCATTGAAGTGAAGGCCTCATCGAGCATCGGTACCGATGATCTCGCTGGATTGAAGCAACTGCGCGAGGCAGCTGGCAGCAAGTGGGTGCGCGGCATCGTGCTGCATTCAGGGCCGGGCATCACCGGCTTCGACAAGGACCTGCATGCCGTGCCGATGAGCGCGCAATGGGAGTGGTAGTTGGTGGATTTTCGCCACGCCGTGGCGATATTATCGCCACCATGTGGCGATTTCACCACGGAACGGCGTCACATAATTTCAGTCAACGCAAGCGACTCCGAAAGATCCTGCGCCGCGGCGCTGCAGCTTCTCCAGTCAACCGCTTGCGCACACTCCAACCCTGCCAAACCATGTACGCGCCCGATAGGATCGCGCCATAGCAAAGCAGGTAACCGCCATTGCCGGAATTCAACCAGAATGTGACACCTGCTGTGAGGCCTACTCCGATAGCAAGCAGGACGGCCCCGATGGCAACGTGCGCTTGGGCGCGTGACATTTCCGCGTCTCGCAATTGTACGCGGGTCGCTTCATCGTCAATTGCGATAACAAGCTCCCGGATCACATCCTCTTGGAATCCTCGGCCACGCATTTCCGCGATGATCGTCGACATATCCCGCCCCTTCACACGTTCATTCGCGTGATTCTCGATAAGGCCACGCGCTTCGCTGCTATCAAGCCACTGGTCATCCATAGTTCACAGTTTCACCACCTCCGCATCGGCCAGTGCGCGGTAGAGCTTCTTCTCGGTGGCCTCGCTGATGTTCACCAGCGGCAGGCGCATGGTGTCGCCGCAGATGCCGAGCTCCTTCAGCACGTACTTGATGCCGCCCGGATTGCCTTCGGTGAAGAGCAGGTCGATGACCTCGATGAGGCGCAAGTGCTCCTTTCGCGCCGTGGCGAGGTCGCCCGCCATGGCGGCATGCACCAGGTTGCCGAACTCATTCGGCAAGGCATTGCCCACCACGCTGATCACGCCTGCACCGCCCATGGCGATGATCGGGAGCGTGAGCGCGTCATCGCCGCTGATGAGCATGAAGTCCTTGGGCTTGTGCTTGAGGATGCGGCCCATCTGGTCGAGGTTGGCGCTGGCCTCCTTGATGGCGATGATGTTGGCGAAGTCCTTCGCGAGCCGCAACGTGGTCTCGGCGGTGACGTTGCTGCCGGTGCGGCCGGGCACGTTGTAGAGGATGATGGGCCGCAGCGCAACCTGCGCGATTGCCTTGTAGTGCTGGTAGATGCCTTCCTGCGTTGGCTTGTTGTAGTACGGGCTCACGCTGAGGATCGCATCGACGCCGTCCATCTCGAATTCGCCGAAGGCATCGACCACCTCGGCCGTGTTGGTCCCACCGACGCCGAGCACGATGGGCACGCGGTTGCGCACAAAACCGACCGTCTCGGCCAGCAGCTGCTTCTTCTCGGCCTTGCTGAGCGTGACGCTCTCGCCGGTGGTGCCCATGGTCACCACGTAATCCACGCCGCCGGTGATCTGGTGCTCGATGAGCTTCTCCAAACCTGCGTAATCAATCTGCCCATTGTCCCGGAACGGCGTCACCATCGCGACGCCCAGGCCCTTGAATCGTTCGTCCATCGTTGTTCGCCCGAAGGCGTGTTCAGTTCAGTGAAGGCTCCGGCTTGCTGTTCACCATGAGCAGGTAGTGATGCACCTGCTGGATCAGCTGCGGCAGGCTGCGCGAGCCGGCCATGTCGATCATCATGTCGAGGATCTTCTTGTTGCTCTCGCTCCAGCGGCCCACCTTGAAGCGCGCGCGGCTCTTGGCCAGGATGTACTGGATGGGCAGGCGGTCCTCCAAGGTGAGGTCGATGATGATCTCGAATTCCTCGGTCATGAAGTTCTGCACGGTGTTCCCCTGCGGGATGCGGTACCAATTGAGGTCCTTCTGGCAGATGGCCTCGAAGTTGAGCTTCGCGTGCAGGTAATGCGGCATCACCTTCTGATCGGAATAGCCGAGCGCCATGATGTTGCTGAGGCCGAGCTCCTCTTTCAGTCGCTTCACGTAGTTGCGCACCTGGTTGTGGGCGGCCTCATCCTCCACCACGTACACGATGGCCACCTTGCGCGCCAGCGCGATGCTGCGCGCGATGGGCTTGCGGTCCTGCGGCAGGTCGCGCAGCAATCTGCGGATGCCCATCCATTCCTTGATGCGGTCGAGCAGCTTCATCCTTCGATCATCCGCGTGAGTTCGTCTTCATCGATCAAGGGCACCTTCAATTCCTCGGCCTTGGCGCGCTTGGCCGGCCCCATGCCCTCTCCGGCCACCACATAGCTGGTCTTGCTGCTGATGGAGCCGGACACCTTGCCGCCGTTGCGCTCGATGGCTTCCTTGATGCCGTCGCGGCTGAAGTTGCGGAAAACGCCCGACACCACGATTGACAGCCCTTTGAGCCTATCGCCGGCGGGGCCTCCCGAAGCCTCCATTTCCATCTGCAACCCTTGCTGGCGTAGGCGTTCCACGATGCGCTGGTTGCCGGGCACCGCGAAGAAGTCGATGATGCTCTCGGCGATCACATCCCCCACCTCCTCGATGCCGACGAGTTCTTCCTTGGTCATTGACATGAGGTGTTCCATGCTCATGGCCCCCCGCGCGATCTTCTTCGCGACGGTCTCGCCCACGTGCCGGATGCCCAATGCGAAGAGCACGCGGTCGAAGGGAACCTGCTTGCTCTTCTCCAAGCCAGCCATCACCTTCTCGGCGCTCTTCTCCTTCCAACCCTTGCCCAGAGAGAGGATGCGATCAACGCTCAGCTCGTAGAGGTCGGCCACGTCGCGGATGAGCTGCGCCGCATGGAATTCCTGCACGGTCTCGGCGCCCAGGCCATCGATGTCCATGGCGCGGCGCGATACGAAGTGCTCGATGCGACGCGTGATCTGCGGCGGGCAGCCGTGCTCGTGGGGGCAATAGTGCTGCGCTTCACCTTCGAGGCGGACGAGAGGCGTTCGGCATTCAGGGCATTCATGCGGGAAGCGCACGCGTTGGGCGCCAGGCTCGCGCTTCGCCAATTCCACGCCCACCACTTGCGGGATGATCTCGCCGGCCTTCTCCACGCGCACCATGTCGCCTTGGTGCAGGTCGAGCCGATCGAGCTGATCAGCGTTGAAGAGCGATGCGCGCTTCACCGTGGTGCCCGCGAGCTGAACCGGATCAAGCTCTGCGACCGGAGTGACCGCGCCTGTTCGGCCTACTTGGAATGTGACGCCCAGCAGCTTGGTCACAGCCTGCTCCGGCGCGTACTTGTAGGCCATGGCCCAGCGCGGGCTCTTGGCGGTGAGGCCCAGCTCTTCCTGCACATCGAGGTCATCGACCTTCACCACCACGCCATCGATGATCATCTCCAGCTCGTTGCGGTGCCGGCCCCAATGATCGATGAAGGCCATGATGCCCGCAGCGTCGTTCGCGCGATCGATGAAGCGCTTTTCCGGGTCGGGCGTCTTGAAACCCCATTGCCGCGCGCGCATCAGGTTGTCGAAGTGGCTCCGCGTGGGCAGCCCTTCGCCCTGCAGGCTGTAAATGAAACTGTCGAGGCCGCGCTTCGCCACCTCCTTCGGATCCTGCTGCTTCAGCGTTCCGGAGGCGGTGTTCCGAGGGTTCGCGTAGAGCTCTTCGCCTTCCTTCTCGCGCTGCGCGTTCAGCTTATCGAACCGCTTCTTCGTGAAGATCACCTCGCCGCGCGCCTCGAACTCATCGGGCCAGCCCTCGCCCTGCAAATGCAGGGGCACGCTGCGGATCGTGCGCACGTTCGCGGTGATGTCCTCACCTTTCTCTCCATCGCCGCGCGTGACTCCCCGCACCAGTTCACCATCGTTGTATGAAAGGCTGATGGCCACGCCATCGTACTTCAGCTCCATGCTAAAGCGCGTTGGACCGATGGCCTTCTCCACGCGCGCCACGAACTCCTCCACTTCTTCGCGCGAATAGGTATTGCCGAGCGAGAGCATGGGGTAGCGATGCGGCACCGTGGGGAAGCCCTTGGTGATGTCGCCGCCGACGCGCTGCGTGGGGCTGTTGGGCGAGGCGAATTCAGGGAAGCCCTTCTCCAGTTCCTCCAATTCCTTCAGCATGCGGTCGAACTCCTGATCGGCAATCACAGGCGCCGCCAGCACGTAGTACAAGTGATTGTGCCGTTCGAGCTCGCGGCTCAGTTCCGCGATCCTGCGCTCAGCCACTGTCCTTTCCATCGTTGCTTCTGTTGCGGCGGCGATTTCCATTCACGCGGGCGCCCAAACGTAGGCCGGCTTGCAGCACGGTGCCCACGGACTCCGGACGGGAATCACAGCCGCGCTCATCGCACGCATCGCACGAAGCGCTCCTGGCCGCTCATGTCCGTGATGACCGTGACGGATTCGAAACCCAAATCCCGGAGAAGCTGCGCTACGGCCTGCGCGTGCTTCCAATGGCACTCGAACCAGAGACGGCCACGCGGCACGAGAGACCGACGGGTGGCTGAACCGATGGCGCGGTAGAACGCCAATGGGTCGCCAGCTGGCGCGAATAGAGCCATGTAAGGCTCGCGCGCGCGCACGCGCGCGAGGAGAGATTCAGCTTCTTCGACCGGGATGTAAGGCGGGTTGCTCACCACAAGGTCAACGTCGTCTGGCAGCTCGAAGCCCGCAGCGAGCGCATCGTCCTCGACCCACTCAACCCTTAGGCCCAGGTCGTTGCCGTTCGAGCGCGCCCTCGCGAGCGCATTACGGCTCGCATCGATCCCGATCACACGCGCCGAAGGGAAGCCTTGCTTGAGCGCCAGGGCGATGCATCCGCTGCCGGTCCCGACATCGGCGATCAACGACGGGGTGAATCCATCCTGTAGGATGTGT
>CAZFBP010000199.1:0-6151 GCA_964517255.1 uncultured Chryseobacterium sp. | reverse complement strand
ATCCCGCACATCACCGACGAGATCAAGGCGCACATCCAGGCGCTGGGCCGCAAGGGCATCTACGATTTCGTGATCACCGAAGTGGGCGGCACCGTGGGCGACATCGAGAGCCTGCCCTACATCGAGGCCATCCGCCAGCTCAAATGGGCCAAGGGCAAGGACTGCCTCACCATCCACCTCACCCTGCTGCCTTACCTGGGCACCACCGGCGAGCTGAAGACCAAGCCCACGCAGCACAGCGTGAAGGAGCTGCTCAGCCTGGGCGTGCAGCCCGATGTGCTCGTGTGCCGCACCGAGCACCCCATGCAGAAGGGCATGAAGGAGAAGATCGCCCTATTCTGCAATGTGGACGCCGAGGCCGTGATCGAGAGCCGCGACGCGGAGACCATCTACGACGTGCCCTTGCTCATGCAGCAGGAGATGCTCGATGAGGTGGTGCTGAGGAAGCTCGGCGTGAACACCTTCCCCGAAGCCAATCTGAGCGCGTGGAAGGACTTCCTGCGCCGCTACAAGGAGCCGAAGGGCGAAGTGCACATCGGCCTCGTGGGCAAGTACGTGGAACTGAAGGATGCCTACAAGAGCATCAAGGAGGCGCTGGAGCACGCCGGTGCCGCCAACGAGCTCAAGGTCCACATCAAGTGGGTGCACAGCGAGAAGCTCACCGCGAAGAACGTCGCCAAGCACCTGGGCGGATTGGCCGGCATCCTGGTGGCTCCCGGCTTCGGCCATCGCGGCATCGAAGGCAAGATCGAAGCGATCAAGCATGCACGCGAGAACAAGGTGCCCTTCCTCGGCATCTGCCTGGGCATGCAGTGCGCGGTGATCGAGTTCGGCCGCCATGTGCTCGGCTACACCGACGCGAACAGCACCGAGATGAACGCGGACACCACGCACCCGGTGATCGCCATGATGGAGGAGCAGAAGCAGATCGCCGACAAGGGCGGCACCATGCGCCTGGGCGCCTACCCGTGCAAGCTCGAGGATGATTCTCTGGCCAAGCAGGTCTATCGCAAGCGCGACATCAGCGAGCGCCACCGCCACCGCTACGAGTTCAACAACGCCTACCTGAAGGCCTACGAGAAAGCGGGCATGGCGGCCTCGGGCATCAACCCGCAAGGCAAGCTCGTGGAGATCGTGGAGCTGAAGGGCCATCCCTGGTTCATCGGCGTGCAGTTCCACCCCGAGTACCGCAGCACCGTGGCGAAGCCCCATCCGCTTTTCATCGCCTTTGTGCAAGCGGCCATGAAGCAGGGGGTGAAGGAGGTGGCCAAGGCGGAGGCATAGCAACAACGCTGAGCGGGCGGCAGTCCCTTTCGCATTCCGTTCATAGCAAAGACCAGCTCGGCTTCCGAAAGGCAATGCGCTAATCGGCAACACTCACGCGAAGAACAATGGGCGCCTCGTCTCGTTGCGCAACGCGCAACAGGTACTGCCCCTCAGCAAGGCCACTAGCATCCAGCGGCACCCGTTCACCTTGCGCGGTGCTGGTCTCGCTGCGCACTGCGCGGCCTTGATCATCCATCCACATCAGCGCCACCGGACCTGTTGCGCTTGGCCATAGCAACGCGCCTTGGCCGCGCAGCGGGTTGGGCAGCACGCTGGCCGATGCGTTGGAGGTGGCGCCGCTGATTCCCATAGGCCCTATGGGTGGCGGGTCGTTGTAACGCTTGATGAAGGAAGGCAAGCCGGGTGGCGCACTGGTCGCCAGAAATCCGTTATGCACATAGTCGCATTGCGGGAAGGGCAGGTCAGGCGCATTGATGACGCCCAGCGTCTGGGTGTAACGGCTCATGTATATCCGCGCATCTGGGGCATGGCACAGCACATTCGTGGAATAACCGCTCAAACCGCCGATCACATAGCTGTCCATGAGCAAGGGCGAGAGGTTCGGATTGCTCGCCTCCAGGTGATACTGGTGCAGCGCATGATAGCTTTCCGTTTGGTCGAGCGAGATCGACCAGTTCACCACATACAGGAAGCTGCCGGAAGGACTGAACTCCACACCATCCACCCGGGTGGTGGTGTTCAGCGTGTGCTGGTGCTGGATCATGCCTGTGCCGGGGTCGAACGCGTGGACCTCAACGATGCTTGGCATCATGGTGGGTTCGCCATAGTTGAGCGTTTCCGAGACCGACACGAAGCGGGTTCCTTCAACGGTGGGAATCAACTTGCCATGCTCGAAAACCGCCGGTATCACCGTTCCAGAAGTGCTGATCACCGGCGTGGCCGAGAGGCCCGCGCTGCTGATCAGGTAGGCATGGTACACGTTGGTGCCCTCAAGTTGCCCCACGAACCAATAGTCCACGCCATTGGCATGCGGGATGACCATGCGCTTACAGGCGGCGCCGGTCATGAACCAGGTGTACTCCGTGCTCACCACCTGCGGGGGATCAGTGGCATTGCCCAGGAAGACCTCGAGCATGCCGAAGCGATGGGTCTCCACCCATGGGATCCGGTTCCATGCGATCACGTATGCGCGTTCTGCATCACCGGGCTTGGGAATGAAGATGGCGGACTGTTGGAACCCTGAAAAATACCCATTGTATGTCGGGTTACCGGGTATGAGTTCGTGGTCGGCGCTCCTTACCCCAGTATTGCCGCCCCCACCGTCTGAGAAATAAGCGAGCAAGGTCCCGGTGGTATCGCTCAAGCTTGACGTGGCGGGGTAAAGGACGGATGGCAGGTTCACGGGGGTTCCACTGGCGAAGGAGATCCAATTGTTCACCAGCCAGTTGGCGTTGCGCAGTTGTCCGCAGGCCAGAACAGGCAGCGAGCAGAGCAGGATGGAGGCGAGCGCCTTGGTGCGCACTCTCCGGGGTGGGCGTGCGTCGTTCATCACTCGTAGATTCTTACTTCATTGCCATCCACGCTGGTATTGTACGTCGTTCCGCCGCAATCAAAAGGTCTCCCTCCAGCGCAAGAAGTACTGCCTACGACGGGAAAGGAGAAGCAGTTTGTTCCGCAGTAAATCTTAAACCCGTACCACACATAGCCGGTCGGTGGAGTGTAGGTATTGCTGTTGCCAGCAGTAACCGTAATGCACGCCGTTTGCTGGCTCCCCGGTGGGGTGCATGTGACGGCAATGAAAGGGTTCAGAGAAAACGGCTGCCCGGACTCGTCGTAGATGGTGATGGTCTGCGCCTGTGTGCTGGAGACTGGCACCAACGCGAGGGTTAGTAGGGCGATGAAAGGGAGAAGGCGCAAGGCGGATACAATCCTTGACCTTTCGTTAGCGATTCGATTCAGATCTGCGCGGGGGGGGGGGCAAGTGTTTCATGGCGGTGGGGTTTTGGAGGGATGAAGCTAATGCCAGAACCGAATAATCCGAGTGCGGTCACTACGAGTTCAACAACGCCTACCTGAAGGCCTACGAGAAAGCGGGCATGGCGGCCTCGGGCATCAACCCGCAAGGCAAGCTCGTGGAGATCGTGGAGCTGAAGGGCCATCCCTGGTTCATCGGCGTGCAGTTCCACCCCGAGTACCGCAGCACCGTGGCGAAGCCCCATCCGCTTTTCATCGCCTTCGTGCAAGCGGCCATGAAGCAGGGGGTGAAGGAGGTGGAGAAGGCGGAGGCGTGAGTAGCCCCGGCGAGCGCGTGGCAGTCCTTTGCCCTACTTCAATTCATCGGTAAAACCGACTTGGATTCCGAAAGGCAGAGCGCTAATCGGCAACGCTCACGCGAAGCACCGTTGGGGTTTCATTCCGAGGCTCCACCCGCAACAGGTATTGCCCCGCAGCGAACCCACGTGCATCCAACATTACTCGATCACCTTGCGCCGTGCGGGTCTCGTAGCGCAGCACCCGGCCTTGCACATCCATCCAGTGCAAATCCACAGCTCCGCTGGCACCAGCCCAGCGCAATTCTCCGGTGCCGCACAGCGGGTTGGGCATCACAACGGCTTGTGCGGCAGTGATGCGGCCGTTGATCACCATGGGCCCCACGGGCGGCGGGTCATTGTAGCGCTTGATGAAGGAAGGGAGGCAATGGGGCGGCCCGGACGCCAGGAAGCCATCATATTCATAGTCGCATTGCGGGTACGGTAGGTCCGGTTCGTTGATAACGCTCAAGCTCTGTACGTAGTTGCTCATGTAAATCCTGCCGTTCGGAGCGTGGCTGAGGATATTGGTGGTGTATCCGCTCAGCCCACCAAGCAGATAGCTGTCCATCAGCACAGGCGACAGGTTGGGGTCAGCGGCCTCCAAATCGTATTGATACAGTTCGCGCGTAAGCACCGGGTTCGAGTACAGCCAATGCGTAGCGTAGAGGAACCTGCCCGATGGGCTGAACTCCACCCCATCCAAGCGGGCGAGCGGGTCCAGTGTGAGCTGGTGCGCAACGATGCCCGTACCGGAGTCGAACGAATGGACTTCGGCGATGCTGGGTGCAACCGTCGGTTCTGTGAACCCGAGTGTTTCAGAGACCGAGACGAAGCGAGTGCCATCCACCGTCGGTATCAGCTTGCCATGGGTATGATCAATGGGAGCGACAGCTCCGGCAAAGCTGACTACAGGTGTCGGGGACAAGCCTTCATTCGTGACCTGATAGGCATGGAACTCATTCGTTCCCACCAGTTGGGCCACGAACCAGTAGTCCTCGCCGTTGGCGTGTGCAACCACCATGCGCTTGCAGGCCGCGCCGGTCATGAACCAGTTGTATCCGGCACTGATCACCTGCGGCGGGGCCGAGTCGGCGCCTAGGTCCAACTCAAGCCATCCGAATCGCTGGGTCCCCTGCAAAGGGATTCGGTTCCATGCGATGAGGTATGCGCTCTGAACATCGCCTGGCTTGGGGACGAAGATGGCCGAATGGGTAAGGTCTGTGAAGCTCCCATCATACGATGGGTTGCCATCCATCACTTGGTGGTCGGCTGTTCTTAGCCCAGACTCGAATGCTTCGCTCATGGTATTCACGAAGAAATACGCCCTGAGGACTCCTGCCGTATCGCTCACGCTTGTAACCGCCGTGCTGTACGGTGGAGGGGCGAGGTTCTCGGGGGGGCCATTCAAGAACGAAATCCAGTACTGGAGTTGGAACCAATTCACGTTGCGCTTCGGCGCCTGGGCGACGGCGAGCATGGCGCAAACAGACATGCCGAGGGCCGCTCCAGCGCGTCTGCACGAAATGGCTTGCTGGTGTCCCATCAATCGTTGATTCGGACCTCACTGCCGCTGAAGTCTCCGACGTATGTATTCCCGCTGCAGTCGAATGGCCTGCCCTGGCCCGCGCAAGAGACGCTGCCTTCGGGCGAAACAGTGCATGAGGTTCCGCAGCTGATCTTGAAACCGTAACAGATGTAGCCGCTTGGTGGGGTGTACGAGTTGCTGCCATTCGCTGGCAACCCGATGCACCCCAGCTATTGTGTTCCCGGAGGGGTGCAGGTGGTGGCGATCACGGGGTTCAGGGGAAAATCTTGATTGGTATCGTTGTAGATGGTGATGGTCTGAGCCTCTAACTTCCCAGCAAGGGCAAGCAAGAAGTCTGAAGCGAAAAGAGCCGGGATGATGAACGCGAATGGGCGTGCATTCCTGTTCGTGTCAGCGATTCCGTTCATGATCCGAGGCTGGGAGGGCAGATCATTCATCGTGAAGGGTTTCGGAGGGTTGAAGCTATGCACAGCAACGTCCGGTTCCACCTGGTCCCGATGCCGATTCGCTGAGCTGGTTCATTGGCCTACGAGATAGGCATGAGTTTGAGCGGCATCAACCCACAAGGCAAGCTCGTGGAGCTGAAGGACCACCCCTGGTTCAACGGCGTCGTTCCGCCCCGAGCACCGAAGCACGGTGGCCAAGCCGCACCCGCTCTTCATTGCATTCGTGAAGGCCACGATGAAGCGGGGGGGGGTGATGGAGGTGGAGCGGGCGGAGGCGTGATCTGTCAAGTCGAGGACAACGATGGGCGCATCAGCCCCCCATCTATCTTCGCCCGCCTTCGCAAAAACCCGCCCGCGCGAGGCACCACTTCCTGAATGGACCGCAATTCAATCATCGGCATCGTCCTCATCGTGGCCATCCTCTTCGGCTACACGCTGTGGACCATGCCCAGCGACGAGGAGAAAGCCGCTTTCCAGCGTGCGCAAGACAGCATCGCCAACGTAGAGGCCGAGGGCGAAACCGAAGAAGATTTTCGAGGTGGTGAACACGCGGTCGCCAG
>CAZFBP010000198.1:1970-6155 GCA_964517255.1 uncultured Chryseobacterium sp. | reverse complement strand
GGCATCCTCGGTACAGGCATGGTGGGCCAGGTGCTCGCCAGTGGATTCCTGAAGCACGGCCACCAGGTGATGATCGCCACGCGCGAAAGCAGCAAGGTGAATGACTGGCTGGAGAAGAACCCCGGCGGCAAGGTGGGCACCCACAAAGAAGTGGCCAAGTGGGCGGACATCATCGTACTGGCCACGAAAGGCACGGCGGCCGAAGCGGCGATCCGCCTTTGCGACAGCGCGGACCTCGCGGGCAAGACGGTGATCGACGCAACGAATCCCATCGCGGATGCGCCACCGACCAACGGCGTGCTGCACTTCTTCACCACGTTGGAGGAGAGCCTGATGGAGCAACTGCAGAAAGTGAGTGCGAAGGCCAACTTCGTGAAAGCCTTCAACAGCGTGGGCAATGCCTTCATGGTGAACCCCGACTTCGGCGGCGTGAAGCCCACGATGTTCATCTGCGGCAACGATGCGAACGCGAAGAAGGAAGTGACGGCGATCCTCGACCAGTTCGGCTGGGAGAGCGAGGACATGGGCGGCGTGGAAGGTGCATGTGCCATTGAACCGCTCTGCATCCTGTGGTGCATCCCCGGCTTCGCGCGGAACCAGTGGAGCCATGCGTTCAAACTCCTGAAGAAGTAAGGACGGCTCCTTCCTCCCCAACAACGACAACAACCCAACCCAACATGAGCACATACCTCGTTACAGGCGCCACCGGCAACACCGGCAAGCCCGTTGCCCTCGGCCTGCTGGCCGCCGGCCACACCGTCCGCATCATCAGCCGCGACGCCGCCAAGGCGAAAGCGCTCACCGACAAGGGCGCGCAGCTCTTCATCGGCGATACCAGCGACAGCGCGCTGGTCACCAAGGCCCTTACGGGCGTGGATGCCGCGTACTTCATGGTCCCCATGGAATGGACCTCCTCCGACTACACGGCTTCGCAGATGAAGCATGTGAACGCGTTCGCTGCGGCCGCGAAAGCTGCGGGCTTGAAAAAGGTCGTTACGCTGAGCAGCGTGGGTGCCCACCTGCCCGAGGGCAACGGCGTGGTGAACGGCCTTTACCACATGGAGCAGGCGATGAACGCCATCGACGGGCTGGATGTGCTGCACCTGCGTGCGACCTACTTCATGGAGAACACGCTCGGACAAGCCGGCATGATCAAGCACATGGGCATGATGGGCAGTCCGGTGAAGGCCGATCTGAAGATGCCGATGGTGGCCACGCGCGACATCGGCGCGAAGGCACTGCAACACCTGCTCGCGCTGGACTTCAGCGGAAATGGCGTGGAGTACGTGCTCGGTCCCCGCGACTTGTCATACAATGAGGCCGCCGGCATCCTGGGATCGGCTATCGGAAAGCCGGACCTCACCTACGTGGCGTTCCCTTACGACCAGGCGGAGCAGGCCATGGTGCAGCAGATGGGCGCCGGCCCGAACGTGGCCAAGCGCCTCATCGAGTTCGTGCAGTGCCTGAACGACGGTCATGTGATGGAGCCCGTGAAGCGCACCGTCAGCAACACCACGCCCACGGACATGAAGGACTTCGCCGCCACCTTCAAGGCGGTGTACGAGATGAACTGACCATCTCATGAGAAGAGCGAGGAAGGGGTCCGCGAGGGTCCCTTCCTCCTCCCGTGATCAACGCGCATCAGCCACCCTATCATGCACTACAAGGGTCCCACGGACGAGCACATCGAGCTGCTGGAGCTGGATGCGAGGAGCGCTTCCATCCTGGAACAGACCTTCACCAACGGCCTGCGCATCATCTGGAACACAGGTGACCGCATGGAGCTGCGCATCGATGGAGAGCAGGTGCAGCTCGGAAAGAACCAGCTGGTCTTTCTGACCGAACACTACCAGGTCGAAGCGGTGCACGTGGAGGCCTGCCGCCTGGTGCGGTTCAACCGGCCCTTCTTCTGCGTGATCGATCGAGATAGCGAAGTGGGCTGCAAGGGGATCCTCTTCTTCGGTGCGCCCGAGCTGCCCGTGCTTTCGGTCGTTCCCGCGGAACAGGAGAAGTTCGATATCCTCTGGCGCATGTTCTCCTTGGAGATGGCCAGCAGCGACGGACTGCAGATGGAGATGCTGCAGATGATGCTGCGCCGCTTGCTGATCCTGTGCACACGGCTCTACAAGGCACAGTGCAAGCTGGGTTCCCTGCAGCCGGATGGTGTGAGCATCGTCCGCGAGTTCAACTTCCTGGTGGAGACACATTTCCGCAGCAAGCACAGCGTGGCGGAGTACGCCGAACTGCTCCACCGATCCCCGAAGACGCTTTCAAACCTCTTCGCGCAATTGGGCCATCGCACACCGTTGAAGGCGATCCAGGAGCGCATCATGCTCGAGGCGCGGCGCCTGATCCGCCATTCGGACCTGCCCATGAAGGAGATCGCGGACAAGCTGGGCTACGAGGACGTGCAGACCTTCAGCCGCTTCTTCAAGATCCAGGAGGGCGTTCCCCCCACCGAATTCCGCGCTTCGGGAAGTATTGCCAACTCATCGGGAAGCCCCGTCTACCAAGGGCCGTAGAAGCGACGGCACTTTTGCATCGTCAACAATGACAACCAAAAACACAACGACGATGCGCACCTTCAATGTCCCCGTGAAAGCCGAAGTGAGCCCGAACAACCAGGCCATCTTCGACAACCTCCAGAAAGGCCTCGGCTTCGTGCCGAACCTCTACGCTGTGATGGCCTACTCCGAGCACGGCTTGGCGAAATACCTCCAACTACAGGGTGCTCCCAGCCAACTCACCAAGAAGGAGAAGGAAGTGGTGAACCTTGTGGTGAGCCAGGTGAACGGCTGCCGCTACTGCCAGAGCGCCCACACGGTGATCGGCAAGATGAACGGCTTGACGGACGAGCAGGTGCTGGACATCCGTAGTGGTACCGCGGCCTTCGACACCAAACTGGACGCGCTGACGAAACTGGCCAAGGCCATCACGCTGACGAAAGGCCGCCCGGATACCGCCGCGCTGGATGCCTTCTTCAACGCCGGCTACACCAATGCACACCTGGTGGAAGTCGTGATCGCCATCGCCGACAAAGTGGTGATGAACTACCTGAACAATATCATGCAGGTGCCCATCGACTTCCCGGTGGCTGCGGAATTGCAGCCGGCCAAGGCCTGATCAACCTCCTGCGCGTGAAGGCGGGGCCGCGACGATCGCGGCTCCCGCTTTCAGTGTGGTATCTGACCCACCTCCTTCACGATGACCATCACGCCTGCCAACCGGATCGATCACAGCGCCTATCTCACGAAAGCGATCAGCTATAAGGACTACCGTCGGAACGTGACGGCCGAGCTGGCTTCCGGGGCAGATACCAAGACCGCTGCCTACCTGCCGTTGAACGACAGCCGGATGCGCAGGATCGAGAAGACCTTCGTTCCCAGCTCCGATGCGATCGGGAAGCTAGCAACGATGAAGGAATCTCTTCAGTGGTTGGTGATCAGCGAGCATTGGTGCGGCGATGCGGCCCAGATCCTGCCGGTGATGAACGCGTTGGCGGAGGCATCACACGGTCGCATTCGTTTGTCGATCGTGTACCGCGATGCGAACCCGGAGCTGATGGATGTGAACTTGACGGGCACCAGTCGCGCCATACCCAAGCTTATCCAGCTGAACGCACAGGACGAGCCGATGGCCAGTTGGGGCCCACGCCCTGACGAAGCTCAAACGATGGTGATGACCTTGCGCCGCGATCCGGCCACAGCATCCTCCTATACCGAACCCTTGCACGCCTGGTATGCCAAGGACAAGCAACGATCCACCGAGCGCGAATTGATCGCCTTGTTGCCGAGCAATTGAACACGACCTTCGAACCTCAACCCGATCCCATGGACCCCAGACCGCCCCTCCCACCTTTCACCGAAGAGACCGCCAAGCAGAAGATCCAGATGGCCGAGGACGCCTGGAACAGCAAGGATCCCGAACGTGTGGCGAAAGCCTACACCCCGGACAGCGAATGGCGCAACCGCAACGAGTTCATCAACGGTCGTGACGAGATCGTCGCCTTTCTGAAGCGCAAGTGGGCGAAGGAACTGGATTATCGCCTGAAGAAGGAATACTGGGCCCACAGCGGCAACCGCATCGCCGTGCGCTTCGAATACGAGTGGCACGATGAAGCTGGCAACTGGTTCCGCAGCTACGGCAACGAGAACTGGGAGTTCGATGCGCTCGGCTACATGGCCA
>CAZFBP010000198.1:0-1870 GCA_964517255.1 uncultured Chryseobacterium sp. | reverse complement strand
CGGCCCAACGTGTCGCTGATCCTGATGGATTACCCGCAGCGGACCCGCCTGAAGCTCTACGCCAAGGCCGAAGTGATCCCGCTGGAAAAAGATCCCGAGCTGGTGCGGCGACTGATGCCCACCGGCTTCACGGCCCGGCCCGAACGCGTGGTGCTGCTCCACGTGGAAGCCTACGACTGGAACTGCCCGCAGCACATCACACCGCGCTACACCGTTGAGGAGATCCGCCGGGCTTTCAGAACGGATGCGGAATGACTCGATCAGGAACGACCCGGAATGAGCACCACTTTGCCACGCATCGCCCCCGCCACGCTCGATTTCCTCAACGACCTCGAGCGCCACAACCACCGTGACTGGTTCCTGAAGCACAAGGAACGCTACCAAGCCGCCCATGCGAATGTGGCCGGCTTCGTCGAGGTGCTGCTCGAACGCATGCGGAATCACGACAAACTCTCCACCACCACCCGCAAGGAGGCCATGTACCGCATCTACAACGACACCCGCTTCCACACGGACAAGCCACCCTACAAGACCTGGTTCGGGGGCAGCATCGGCCGGGTGAAACCCGCCTTGCGCGGGGGCTACCACTTCCGCATCAAACCGGGCGGTTCCTTCGTAGCCTGCGGTTTCTTCGCCCCCGAGCCCGCGGACCTCAAGCGCATCCGCGTGGACATCGACCAGGATCTGGAGACCTGGCGCAAGCTGCTCAAAGGCAAGCAGCTGCGCGACACCTTCGGGGAGATCCAAGGCGAGGGCGTGAAGACCGCGCCCAAGGGCTATTCAAAGGACCATCCCGGCATTGACCTGCTGCGCCGCAACCAGTACCTGTTCCGGCATCCGTTCAACGATCGCGAGGTGCTCGCCGCTGACTTCGTGGAGCAGGTGGATGCCGCATACAGGAGCGTCCGGCCCTTCTTCGATCACATGAGCGAGGTGCTCACCACGGACAAGAACGGGGTATCGCTGCTGCGCATGAAATGAACAGTTGACCTTGGGAAGGCGTCTCATAGTGGAAGGAGCACCTCCACTTTCACGCACTCAAAATCACAACACGAACTCAGATGCCCGTCAATCGCAAAGCCACCGCCACTTGGAGCGGTTCCGGAAAAGAAGGCTCAGGCCATATCACCACCCTCAGCGGCGTATTGAACAACACGCCGCACTCGTTCCTCACGCGTTTCGTGAGCGAGGACGGCAAGGCCGGCACGAACCCGGAGGAGCTCATCGCCGCTGCGCACGCCAGCTGCTTCACCATGAAGCTGAGCTTCGTGCTGGGCAACCACGGCTTCACGCCGGAAGAGTTGCGTTGCACGGCTGAGATCCGCATGGGCCCCGTGCCCGGCGGCAATGGCATCGTGGGCATCGACCTGCACCTCGATGCGAAGGTTCTCGGGATCGACCAAGCGACATTTGATGCGTGCACCGAAGACGCCAAGATCAACTGCCCCATCAGCCAGGTGCTGAAGGCGGTGCCCATCACGCTGTCCGCCAAGCTGAGCATCGATGCCAGCGCGAGCGTCCTCGAGAACCTCGCAGAAGGCATTGGAGCATGAGCAAGCGACAAGGCCCGCCGTCAGGCCTTGCTGATTGCAGCTGCGCTATTCCTTGCTTGCGACGAAAGGCCTAGGGCCGGAACGTTACCATGGTGGTGGCTTGGCGCATAGGCGCTTACCTTGGCACGAACGAAAGTTCATATCCAAGCACGTCACCGGCATCGGCGGCTTCTTCTTCTGCGCGGACGACCACAAGGCGCTCGCCAAGTGGTACAACGACCACTTCGGCATCAACGACCAGGACAACGGCTGGATCTGGCAACAGGATGCCGGCCCCACGGTGTTCTCGCCCTTCAAGCGCGACAGCGACTACTTCG
>CAZFBP010000197.1:0-6175 GCA_964517255.1 uncultured Chryseobacterium sp. | reverse complement strand
GTCGGCATCGGTGGGCACCTTGGTGGGATAGTACATGCGCCCGTTGGTGTTGGGCGTGCCCTTGGCGAAGCGCGCGCGCACCAACGCGCTGCGATGGATCGTGGTGGTGCCGTCCATCACGGGATCGCTCACGAGGTACTCATCCCCCTGGCGGCCGAAGACCACGATGTTGTGCGCGTTGAAGTGGAAGCGGAAGGCTTTGGGCAGGTATGGCAGGTAGAACACGCTGGTGAGCATGCCCACGGGCAGGCCTTGGTCGAGCACGTCGTCCAGCGCGCGCATGGCCTCTTCCTGATCACGGAAGGAGCTGCGCTTCATCTTCACCCCGATGTTGCGCGAGAACCGCTTGAAGATGTGGCCCGGCAGGATCCTGTACGAGGTGACGGGGATGCCGTTCATCTTCAGGAAGGGCATGTGGCTGTAAAAGAGCCCGGAGCCGATGCCGAATGCCAGCGGCTCGCTCACGCGCAGGCCGTGGAAGCGCATCAGGTTCGAGATCACGCCTGTTTCGCAGTGCGCCGACTGCTGGTGATCGAAGGGCACCATGACATCGTTGCGGCTCATGCGGGCAGCTTCTTCAGTTCATCCGCGGTGAGCTGCAAGGACTCGGCGTAGCGCTGGAGCGTGCGCTCATCGAGCGCGGCGAATTCCGCCGGTTCCAGATGCCGCTTCACCAGGCGCGCTGGCAGGCCGACGTGCTTGCTCAGCAATGAGGGGTCCATCATGTTCACTTCCATGTGATAGGCCAGCGTGCTCAGCTCTCCCGCTTCAACCTTCCTGCGCGCTTCGGCCACTTGCTCGTTGATCACGCCCCAGGCCTGCTCCAGCGCCACGTTCTCCGGCTCCCAGCCCACGCTCGGCACCTTCTCGTACTCGCCGTTCACGTTCACGGCGTACTTCACCACCTTGAATTTGCCTTCGAGCATGTTGGCGTCGTCCTGGGGCACTTCTTCCTTCTTCATGGCGGAATGATCGGCTGATAGGCCAAAGGTGCGCATTGCGCGCGTGTTGCCCGGCCGCCGATCACCGGGAGCATGATGCGCGGGAGAGCGCACTACACGGCCTTCAATAGGGCGAAAGACAGGCTGAAGCGCGCGCTCTCGGGCACCATGAGCAGTATGCGGTCGCCCTTTTTCACCTTGCCGGCGGCGACCAGGTCGCGCAGCATGAGGTAGATGGATGCCGAACCGATGTTGCCCACCTCGGTGAGGTTGAGGAACCAGCGGTCATCGCTCACGAGGATGCCTTGGCGCACCAGCTCGTTCTGGATGGGCGCGCGGAAGAACATGGAGGAGAGGTGCGGCAGGAAATGCTGCACGGTTTCCATGTCGAGGCCCTTCTGCGCAATCACATCCTTCAGCCAGCTCACCGCGAAGCGCACCATGTGCTGGCCCAACAGGCGGGTGTCCTGCTTCATGCTCATGATGGAATGCGGGGCCAGGTCGTCGGCATCGTAGGTCTTCCAGCCGCGGAAATGGCCGTCCTCCTCCTTGTCGCCGCCGAAGTACATGCAGGCCTCCAACTCGTGCGCGAAGGAGCGTGAAACCACCCATTCCACCTGCAGGTCGCACTCACCGCGCGGCTCGGCCTCCAGGAGCGCCGCGCCCGCGCCATCGGAGAGCATCCAGCGCAGGAACTCCTTCTCGAAGGCGATCATGGGGTTCTTCTCCAGATGAGAGATCCGCTCAGCCTCGGTCTGGAAATTCTCCGCCAGCATCATGGGCGAGAGCAGCTCCGAGCCGCAGGCCACCGCATTGCGCGAGTTGCCGGAGGCCACGCTCATGTGCGCGTACTTCAGGGCCTGCATGCCCGCACAGCAGGCACCGCTGGGCGAGATGATCTCCATGGCATGCGGCATCAGGCCATGCACCTGCGAGGCGTGCGAGGGCAGGAACTGGTCGGGCGCCGATGTGCCGCAAGCCAGCACCTCCAGGTCCTTCAGGTCCAGGCCTTTGCCCGTGAGCCCCTTCACGGCCTCGAAGGCCAGCCCGGCATTGGTGTGCGTCTGGCGGCGCTGCTTGTCGAGCGCGTAGAAGCGGCGCCTGATGCCGTTGTTGCGCAGCACGATGTGCCGGGCGCGCGAGGGCGAGCCGCTGATGTAGCCTAAAAAAGCCTCCATCTCGTCGTTGCCGACGGGATCGTTGGGCAGGAAACCGGAAACGCGGGTGATGAAAACGTCCTTCACTAGGGGTTCTTAAGGAATCTCGGGAGGCGTCTGAAAACGGTCGGCAAAGGACTTAAAAATACCCGTTCATCCGTCGAGTCCGAAGTGCGCAGCGAAACACCTTCAGTACTTGAGAAGTTCGTTCACCTCGCGCTCGATGGCCTTGTGCCTGAACAGCGAGACCAGGAAGGTGCTCAGCGCGGTGATTGGGGAGAGGATGAAGGCCCCGATGGGCAGCACCACCGAGAACGCGGCCACACGGCGCTCCCGGCTGCGCGGATCGCGGTCGGCCTTGGCCAGGATGAACGCGCGGTACTTCCCAAAGAGCACCAGGGCGCGCTTCTCCAGGATGAGCAGCGCCGGCTTGATGCGCGCCGAGCCCAAGGCCAGCAAGCGGGCATTGAATCCTTCCCACTGCCCTGCTCGCAGATGCTCCAGGATCACAGGGGCGAAGCGGGCATTGGCCGCGATGTCCGCCTCGCGAATGCCAGCGGGCGGGAAGAAGAGGAAGGCATCCTTCCTGCCCCAGAACATCCAACGGATGATGGTGACCAGGCTGACCATGTTGGAGCTGCGGTCCTCGGCCACGATGTTGCCCACGGGCCTTCCGCCCGAGCCGATAAGGAGCGCCCGCACCTTCTGCTGGGCATGCACCCACATGTTGCGCGCCCCGATCACGGTGAGCACGGGCGTATCGCGGAAGAGCGATCTGCCTTGCGCCTGCTTCAGGAAGGAATTGACCGGGATGGATGGATTGAGGTACCAGATGGTGTAGCCCAGGATGATCAAGTCGTATGGGCCGCTGGGAGGCTCCATGGGCCGCAAGGGGACCGGATCGCCATTCACCGCCTCGGGGAAGACCCCGAAGAAACCCATGCGCGACCAAGGGAAGGCATAGGGCGTTTCCGGTTCGATGGGCAGGTGGTCCACTTGAACACCGGCCTGCACCAACGGCGCGCACAAGGCCTGAAGCACAGCGGTGAGCTGGCCCGTTTGCGAGTAGTGGATCACGAGGACTTTCTTCATGAGCGTTCGCGATGCCTCTGATTGGACGACGGCCTACGAGCCGCCCTCCGGCGCGAAAGATCGGCACGGCGGAAATGGCCGTGCCTGCCGGTGCCTTCACCAGGTCCTCCATTCCGCTCACGCACCTTCGCACGCTCGAATCGGCGAGGATCGGGCTCATTCGGATCCATGATGGGGTCTGAAGCCGGGGCATTCGGACTTCCGCCCCCTCCTGAAGCGCCCTGAAGCGGCAGACCATCCGCTTTCGACATCTCCCTCTCATTCCCAGAAACTTGCCTCACACATCTCCCCGGAAAGATTCTTCACCTACATTCGCGCCCTGTTACGAAAAGACCATGTACCTGAGCACCGAGGCCAAGAAGGCCATTTTCACCGAGCACGGCGGCACCGCCAAGAACACCGGCGCGGCTGAGAGCCAGATCGCCTTGTTCACCAAGCGGATCGATCACCTCACCGAGCACCTCAAACTCAACAAGAAGGACCACGGCACCGAGAAGGCGCTGCTGGACCTGGTGGGCAAGCGCAAGCAGATCCTCAACTACCTGCGCACCCACGACATCGAACGCTACCGGGCCATCATCGGCAAGCTCGGTCTGCGAAAGTGATCCGGCACCATTCCGCGCAAGCGGTTCCGGAAATGAATTCCTGATCGAAGGGGGCGATCGCGAAACGGTCGCCCCTTCGTTTTTGGATCGCACTCCTGACAAAGAACAATCACCAACCATCAACCAGGAAGGGCGGCAAATTTGCCGCCCCAACAAATAGGCGCGAAAGGCGCGCCCAAGAACATGAAGCCACAAGCAATCATCAAGACCATCGACATGGGCGATGGCAGGATCATCACCATCGAGACCGGGGTGCTGGCCAAACAAGCCGATGGGGCCGTTACGGTCCGCCTCGGCGATACGATCCTCCTCGCAACCGTTGTCGCGACGAAGGAAGCCCGCGAGGGCATCGACTTCCTGCCCCTGCAGGTGGAATACCGCGAGAAGTTCAGCGCAGCCGGCCGTTTCCCCGGCGGCTTCTTCAAGCGCGAAGCACGTCCCAGCGATCACGAAACGCTCACCAGCCGATTGGTGGACCGCGCATTGCGCCCCCTCTTCCCCGATGATTTCCACGGCGACACCCAAGTGGTGGTGACCCTGATGAGCTCGGACAAGAAGAACCAGGCCGACGCCCTCGCCTGCCTCGCTGCATCCGCAGCGCTGGCCGTGAGCAATATCCCCTTCGGCGGCCCCGTGAGCGAAGTGCGTGTTGCCCGCATCAACGGCAAGTATGTGCTGAACCCCACTTTGGAAGAGACCGTGGGCAATGACCTGGACCTGATCGTGGCCGGCACCAAGAGCGACATCCTCATGGTGGAAGGCGAGATGAAGGAAGTGCAGGAAGCAGACATGATCGCAGCGATCAAGCTGGCGCACCAGGCCATCCAGAAGCATTGCGTGGCCATGGAGGAATTGAGCGCCATGGTGCCCAAGAGCCAGGCCAAGCGCACTTACAACCACGAGACCAACATCGCGGAGATCGGCCAGAAGATCCACGACTTCTGCTACCAGAAGTACTACGACCTGGCCATGAACCCCACGGGCAAGGAAGAACGCATGGAGAAGTTCGCTTCCATCAAGGAAGAGTGCCTCGCCACGCTCGCCGATGAAGAGAAGACCGACAAGGCCATGCTGGCGCGCTTCTTCAAGAAGACCCAGAAGAAGGCCGTGCGCAACGTGTGCCTCGATCACGGCAAGCGCCTCGACGGCCGCAAGACCACGGACATCCGCCCCATCTGGAGCGAAGTGGACGTGATGCCCGGCACGCACGGCAGCGCCATCTTCACCCGTGGTGAAACGCAAGCCATCAACCTGCTCACCTTGGGCAGCAGCATGGACGAGCAGACCATCGACCGCGCCACCGCCAAGACCAGCGAGCGCTTCATGCTGCACTACAACTTCCCCAGCTTCAGCACCGGCGAAGTGAAGCCGATCCGCGGTCCCGGTCGTCGCGAAGTGGGACACGGCAACCTCGCACTCCGCGCCTTGAAACCGGTGATCCCCGGCATCGAGACGAACCCGTACACCATCCGCCTGAACTGCGACATCCTGGAGAGCAACGGATCGAGTTCGATGGCCACCGTATGCAGCGGCACGCTCGCACTGATGGACGCCGGCGTGAAGATCACCGCGCCAGTGAGCGGCATCGCCATGGGCATGATCAGCGACGGAACGCGCCACGCGATCCTCAGCGACATCCTCGGCGACGAGGACTTCCTGGGCGACATGGATTTCAAGATCTGCGGCACTTCCAAAGGCATCACCGCTACGCAGATGGACATGAAAGTGGACGGCCTGCCCTACGAAGTGCTCGCACAAGCCCTGGAGCAAGCGCGCCAAGGCCGCATGCACATCCTGGGTGAAATGCTCAAGACCCTCGATGCACCGCGTGCCGATTACAAGGAGCACGCACCGCGCATCATCACCATCACCATCCCGAAAGAGAGCATCGGTGCGGTGATCGGACCCGGCGGCCGCGTGATCCAGGAGATCCAGGCCGAGACCGGCGCACACATCAGCATCGACGAGATCGACGGGCTGGGCCACGTGGAGATCATGAGCGAGAACAAGGCGAGCATCGATGCCGCCCTGGCCCGCGTGAACGCCATCGCCAACCCGCCGCAAGCTGAAGTAGGAGCCACCTACAAGGGCAAGGTGAAGACCATCATGCCTTACGGCGCCTTCGTGGAAGTGATGCCCGGCGTGGACGGCCTGCTGCACGTGAGCGAGCTGGAATGGCGCCGCATCGATCGCGTGGAGGACGTGCTGAAGGAAGGCGACGTGATCGAGTTCCAGGTGGTGGGCAAGGATCCGCGCAGCGGCAAGCTGAAGCTGAGCCGCCGCGCGCTGCTGCCCAAGCCCGAGGGCTGGGTGGACCGCGAGCCCGCCATGGCCGGTGAGCGCCGTGACCGGGGCGACCGCCCGCGCCGTGACGACCGTC
>CAZFBP010000196.1:0-6195 GCA_964517255.1 uncultured Chryseobacterium sp. | reverse complement strand
TCGACACCTCGATCCGCGCCCAGTACGTGACGCGCGAGCTGGACAAGCTGATCGAATGGCGCGGCAAGCCCGAACGGTTGCGCGTGGCCAACGGGCCGGAGTTCATCGCCCAGGAGATGGAGCTGTGGGCCGAGCACAACGGAATCCCACTCACCTTCATCGAGAAGGGCCGCCCCATGCAGAACGGGCTGATCGAGCGCTTCTACCGCACCTATCGCGAGGAGGTGCTCGACGCCTATCTGTTCGAGAGCCTCGAACAGCTAAGAGAACTCACCAACGAGTTCATCTGGAGCTACAACAACGAGCGGCCCCATGATGCGCTCCTGGGTAAGCCCCCCCAGATCCGTTGCGCCCGTGCGGCTAGTCCGCTCCGCCTGTCGTCGGCCTCTCTTGGTGCACCGGAGGTTTCAATTCAATCGATTGTCCACCATGATGCGGTCCCGGACATGTAGCTCGTCCAGCGCATCGATGCGGTGAAGGTCGCATAAGGCGATCACATGCTGGACCTCGGCTTCGTATTCCGCCTCGCTCAAAAGGGCCTCCTTGGCGAGGTGCAGGTAAAACGCGCGATCACCGAGATAGGGACGCAGGGCCTTCACCACGAATCCGCTTGGTTCCAGGTCGCGGGCAAGGGCCTTCAGCTTCGCTTCCTCCGGGTCCACGAAGAAGTACACGTATTCCACGCGCTGCCGTCCCCAAAAGGGTTGCCAGGCTGGTACACAATCGCGGTGCGTGGGCTTTGACGGCATGATCAGTGTGCAGGTCTGGCAATATAGCGCGCCGCACTTCTGCGGCAAAGCTCAAGCTGTACTGCCCGGGGGTTGATGTGCGCGAACAGCCAGACTGCGCATCCACGCAACGCATGCCTCGGCTGGGTATCCCGCCTTGGGGCCCCGCACAGCGCGCCCCTGCGCTCGCCCAAGTGTGCCCCGCTCTTATTTTCATCCCGTGCCGGTGCCGCGCTACCACATCCTGCCCACCATGTCGCCGCCTGAGGTGGTGCGCTGCGCCCTTCACGACAAGCCCGCGCTGGACCGCAAGATGCTGCGACCCATGGAGCAGTTGCGCCGCCAGCACCTCAAGGGCGACCGCACGGCGGTGCTGGAGCATGTGGAGACCTACACGGCCCCCTCGGGCAACCGGTGGATTATCATCATGCGCTACCGCAAGAGCGGCATCCAGGTGATCCACTTCGTGTGGTACCGCGGCATGGACAGCCGCATCCGCGCCATGCGCATCCGCTGGGACGGCGCCAGCCAGGTGCACTTCAGCTGGCACGTGCTGGAGCAGTACGCCGCGCGCTTCAGCCCCGACGTGGATGCCGAGGAGCGCTTGCTGCAGTTCGTTTCCAACAACTACGACGTGGCCTTCAAGGCCCAGAGCGTGGGCGATGACGACGACAACATGAACATCCTCGGCGGCATCCGCCAGGGCCTGCTGCTGGGCGTGTACGACGACACGGAGGATATCGTGTACACCACCACCTTCGTGGACCACGGCCACTTCTTCCCCGATCAGGAGAAGATGATGGAGCAGATGGATTTCGAGCGTTTCATCGGCAGCCTCTCCTTGGGACAGCGCAAGGCCTTGCTGGAGAAGAGGAAAGCGCAAGAAGGGGAGGGCGGGCAGCCGTGATGATCGCCCGGTCGGATGGAATGCCCTGGTCGAAGGGATCGCTTCGGGGCCTCACCGCACGCAGTGCGCCTTCAGCTTGTTCAGGTACACATCCTCCACGCTCTTCTCGCCCATGGCCACCACCTTGTCGTGGAATTCCCAGGCCTTGGGGCAATTGAGGTTGATGGTGTGGCACACGAAGAGGTCGTAGGTGAGCTCGGGGTCCTTGCCCATGCGGCGGTAGGCGCGCGTGAAGAGGGCGAGGGCCTTCTGCAGCGCGGAGTCGGCCTGCTTGCTGCGGCCTTCCTGCTGGTAGTAGTAGCGCTCTTCCATGTACACCTGGCCGTGCTCCTTCATGAGCGGCGCGTTGGTGGTGTCCATGGCGATGCCCGTTTCATAATGCTCGTGCGCTTCCAGCGGGCGCTTCATGCTGCGGAAGTACATGCCGAAGGCGCGGTGCACATCGGGGTTGATGGGCATGGCCATCCACGCTTCGTTGAAGCGGCGCATCGATCCCACGTGGTCGTTCTTCCGCAGCCGCTCGAAGCCGAGCTTCAAAAGGCTGTCGCTCACCGCGCGCTGGCGGTTGCGGTTGTTCATGATCGCGGTGAACACGTCCTCGTTGATGGTGTTGTTCATCACCTCCGGGCCCTTGTCGCCGAAGCGCGGCTTCAGGTAGGGGTCCGCATCGGAGCGCACGTACCACTCATCGAAGCTGAGCAGCTGCGCAGAGGCGGTGGTGGCGGCGAGGGCGAGGGCGGAGAGGAGGAGGCTTCTCATCATGGGGTTGCGGAGCGGCGAAGTTGGCAAGGATCGGACCAACTGGTCAGGGCAGTTGCGCGGCGCGTGTGGCGGTGGGCACACTGCCGCCCACGTTCACCAGGATCGGGTCGCGGTCGTTGTCCTGGCCGAGGTAGCGCACGGTGCCATCGAGGTTGATGTCGGTGGGCAGGTAGCCGCTCGTGGTTGCCGTGGGCACCGAACCGCCGATGGCCGTGAGGATGGGGTCGCGGTCGTTGCCCTCGCCCACGTACTGCAGCAGGCCGTTGGCGCTGGCATCGCCGGCCCAGAGCGCGCGCGCGCTGCCGATGGTCTTGCGGCCTTCGGTGCCGAAGGTGGCCAGGGCATCACTCGTGAAGTCGTAGCTGCGCAGGGCCACGCTGCACGCCACGGGCGCGGCGGTCATGGTGCCGAGGTGGTTGCGGTGGTGAATGGCCAAGTGGTAGTCGCCGGGCTTGATGGAGAACTGCACGGGCGAGCTGCCATCGGTGCCCACGATGTCGCCGTCGCGCTGCAACAGCGCGCTGCGGCTGGCGATGCGCAGGGCGGGATTCGCCGCGTCGCGCAACTCCACCACCAGCCAGTCCACGATGGCGTTGGCGCCGCTCACCGCCAGCACCGCTGCCGAGGTCGCCTCGCCGCCGCCGCCGCCCACATGCGCGTAGCCGAGCGCGGCATAGGGCTCGGTGAGCGGGAGCAGTCCTTTCACGCGCAGCGAATCGCGCATCAGCCCGGTGCCGCTGTCGTAGGGTCCTTCGAGGATCGCCTTCACGTTCAATGAGAGCCGCGGCTTCAGGATGAAGAGCCCTTCGCCGTAGCTGCTCACCAGCACGTTGCCGCTGGCGAAAAAGGGGTAGTTGCCCCAGGCGCCGTTGTAGGACTTGCCGTTGTTCGTGGGGTAGGTGTCGAACCAGGCGGCGAGGCTCAGCGTGCCGGTGCCCACGGGCGCGGCATCCATGATCTGCAGGCCGCTGGTGTAGTTGGCCTCCCACACCAGATTGCGATGCGCGTAGAGATTGTGGTCGAAGCTGGGATTGGGGCCGCTGAAGTAACCGAGATAGACGGGGGCGTCCAGATTGAGCAGGTCGAAGATGTGGGTGCGCGTGTTGTAGTTGTACGCGCTCTCGTCGCCCTCGTCGTTCATCAGCAGGTAGCGGTGGTCCTCGGTGAGCCAGCCTTGATGGCAGAGGTTGGGGCTGGTGTAGGCAGGCAATGTCGTAAGCAAGGACATGTCCGTCTTGTCGGTCACGTCCACGATGGTCACGCGGTCGTTGGCGTTGATGTGGAAGTTGAAGCTGAGCCGCTTGCCCACGTGCTCGGCATCGGGCCCGTGGTAATCGTACACGCTGTTCTCGTGGATGTAGCCCTCGAAGGGGAAGGTGCCGGCGAGCGTGGGCGCGAGCGGGTTGCTCACGTTCACCACCACCAGCCCGCCGCTGGCGATGCTGGCGCCCACGGCGTACACGTAAGGCTCGGTCTTGTCGGCGTAGATCGTGTGGCTGTTGCCGAAGCCGCTGAAGTGCGCGTCCTCCGTGAAGGTCTGCGGCGGTGCCGCCACGTTGCGCAGCCGCGTGAGGTCGAAGACCTGCAAGCCGTGCCCGCTGGCCTCGCTGCCCACGAAGCACCAGTTGCCGTGCGTGTCCACATCGCGCCAGAGCGAGGCCACGTTGTTGTGCGCGGGGAGGAAGCCCACGAGCACCGGCGCGGTGGGCGTGCTGATGTCAACGAAGCTGGTGCCGGTGCGGCCGCCCACGATCGCGTACTCCTTGCCGTTGAGCGGATCGGTCCATCCCCAGCAATCGGCCACGTTGCTGCTGGTGCCCAATTGCGTGAGGGTCATGTGGCTCATGAGGTCCACGTTGCTGCACGGGTAGGGGCCTGCGGCGCCGTTCACGCAAAGAGTCTGGCCATGCGCCACGGAGGCGCTCAGGAGTGGGAGGAGGAGGAAGGAACGCATGAGGCTGGTTGGCGCTGTGCAAAGTACCGGATCGGTGCCTACCGGCCCGCTCACGGGCAGCGTTTCCGCAGGCTTTCCTGGAATCCCGGTTCCGAGGGACAGGAGGGAAGCGCGGCGCACCGCTGGGCCAGGCGCCGGGCCTCGGCACAATCGCGGCGCAGGAGCTGGCAGATGGCGAGCCGGTGCACGATGGGGCCATCGTTCGGGTCCACGGCATGCGCTTGCTGCAGCACGGAGAGCGCTGCGGAGAGCAGGTCGTTGCGTCGCTCGGGCTCTTCTTCGGTTGTGGCGTGGCGCTCGGCGAGCAGGGCCGTGGCGAGTCCATCGAGCAGACGCACGTTGGCGCTGTCGCGCTCCAGGCCGCGGGTGTACCAGCGCACGGCCACGGCGGGCCGGTCGAGGGCCATGAAGAAGGTGCCGAAGCCCCAGAAGGGGCGCGCGCTGGTGCTGTCCACCAGCCAGGCCTGGTTGAAGCGCATCATGGCCTGGGTGAGGTCGCCCTCTTTGAGCAAGGCGGTGCCGTGGTCCACCAAGCGGCCCGATGCCGAGGGGCGCACGCTGTCCACGGCGAGGGTGGCGGCCACGAATTCAGCGTCGCTCTTCACTTGCGCGGGAGTCTTGGGGCCGGCGCCGTAGCAGGGGTCGAGCCGACGGTCCACCATGGCGCGGTGCTGCCACTCGGTGTAGGTGAGGTGCTGCGCGCTGGCGCACACGGGCAGCAGCAGATGGAGGAGGAAGGAGGTTCTCAAGCTCGGATTCGTTGACCTGCAATCGCGGTCGTGCGTTGCCCGCGAGGCGCGCAAAGGTGGTGCTGCGCGCGGTCGCCACCTTTGCCGCGTGCATCGCTCCGAGCCGATCAAGTACTTCACGCATGGCACCACGCTGGCCTGCCGATCCTTCGGGCATGGGCCGCGCCCACTGATCGCGCTGCATGGCTTCGGCCGCACGGGCGACGATTTCCGTGTGCTCGAGGCCGCGCTCGGCGACTTGTTCACCATCCACGCATTCGACCTGCACTTCCACGGGCAAAGCCCCGGCTATCCGCAGCGCGCCGATGAGCCCTTCACCGCGCACGAGATCGCGGCTTTCTTCGACGCCTTCATCACGAGCATCGGCGCGGAGCGTGCATCGATCCTGGGCTACAGTTTGGGCGGCCGCATCGCCATGAGCCTCATGGAGCAGATGCCCGAGCGGATCGACCGGCTGCTCCTGGCCGCCCCCGATGGCCTGAAGACGCGGCCCTGGTACCGATCCCTGGCGGCCTCACGGGCAGGCCGCTGGGCGTACAAGCGCTTCGTGAAGCACCCTGAGCGGGTCCACTTCGTGATGGATGCCTTGCGCGCGCTGCGCTTGATGAACGAGCGCATGCACCGCTTCCTGAAAGGCCAGACCGACAGCCGGGCCAAGCGCTTGCTGGTGCACGATGTCTGGCTGAGCTATCGGGATATCGAGCCCGACCTGCGGCAGGTGGCAGCGAACGCGCGGATCATGGGGATCCCGGTGGATCTCTTCTTCGGCGAATTCGACCGCGTGATCCCCGCGCGCCTGGGTCGCAACCTCATTCGCCATGCGCCCTCGCACCTGCGCGCGCATGTGCTCCCCTTCGGCCATGTGCTCCTCACGCACGATTTGGCCGCGGCGATCAGGCTTCTGGTGCGCTGAATGAAGAAGGGCCGCCCTGCGGCAGCCCTTCGCGTCGTGCTTGGATCCGATTCTACTTGGCGCCCACTTGCTCATCGCTGGTGGTGAGCTTGTGGCGGCCCTGCTTGCGGCGGCTGGCCAGCACCGCGCGACCTGCGGCCGTGCTCATGCGCTTGCGGAAACCGTGCTTGTTGGTCCGCTTG